>JAYWHB010000264.1:0-4190 GCA_043777915.1 Deinococcales bacterium | reverse complement strand
CAGCGGCGTCGCGGGCTTATTGCCGCACGCGGGCGGATTGCTGCTCGAGGCGGAAGTCAAGGCGCTTGGCAAATTGACCGAGCATCCCGTCAGCCCTTACATCGTCGTGATCGGCGGCGCGAAGGTCTCGGACAAGCTCAAAGTCATCGAGAATCTGCTGCCCAAAGTAGATAAAATGCTGATTGGTGGCGGTATGGCGTATACCTTTGTCAAAGCCATGGGTGGAAAAATTGGCAAGAGCATCCATGAAGATGATTTCTTGGAGACTGCCAAGCGCTTACTCGAGCAGTTCGGCTCTAAAATTGTGTTACCTAGCGATACCTTGGCGGGCGATAAATTTGTGGCGGACGCAAACACACAGATTTTTGCTACCAATGCCATACCAGACGATTGGGAAGGCATGGACATTGGACCCGAAAGCCAAAAAGTCTTTGCTGCGGCGCTAGAAAATGCCCAAACGGTTTTTTGGAACGGACCGATGGGGGTCTTTGAATTTCCAGCTTTTGCCAGTGGAACAAACGCGGTGGCAGCAGCTTTGGCTAAAATTCAGAATGCTTTTACGGTAGTTGGCGGCGGCGATAGTGTGGCTGCAATCAACGAAACGGGGTATGCCGATAAAATAGACCATATTTCCACGGGTGGCGGCGCAAGCCTTGAATTGCTCGAGGGGAAAACGCTGCCCGGTGTGGCGGCACTCGAGTAAAAAATAAAAAGAAGAAGCCCAATTATAGAGCCTCTTAAAAGAATGCCATTTTATCGTCGGTTACAGGACAGACACAGGCGACCATGCCCGTAAGGTGCGTGTCTATGGTCAAGAGAGGGTCTGTCCCTACGTTCTTGGCATAAAAGTGAGGTAGGGGCGAACCCCCGTGTTCGCCCTGCCTATTCATAGGTTCTTCTTGGGCTTCTTTTTTTTACCGGTTTTTCAGGTAGAATAGCGCGTTATGAAAGAAATTATATCTGACGCGAAAACCCGCATGAGCAAAGCCATCGAAGCCTTGGAGCATCATTTAAGTGTGCTTCGGACTGGACGGGCAAACCCCGGAATGCTGCAAAAAGTAACCATGGATTATTACGGCTCGGAGATGCCGATTAACCAAATGGCAAATATTACTGTGCCGGACTCGAGAACACTGGTGGTCACACCGTTTGACCGTGGCAGCTTAAGTGGTATCGAAAAAGCCATCCGCGATTCTGACCTTGGGTTAAACCCCGCCAATAAGGGCGATGCGCTTTACATTACGATTCCGTCACTAACCGAAGAACGCCGTAAAGACTTGGTTAAAACCGCCCATAAGTACGCCGAGGAAGCCAAAGTTGCGATTCGCAATGTCCGTCAAGATGCTAATAAAGCCGTCAAGCAACTTGAGAAAGATAAACTTGCCAGCCAAGATGATGTCAAACGTGGCGAAGCCGATGTGCAGAAAATTACCGATGAACACATTCAAAAAGTAGATAAAACCTTGGAGCAAAAACAAGCTGATATTTTGGGCGGTTAAGGTTGTTGACCCAGTAAAATTGTGACTTGGCTTGGTATTCTAAGACTCGAGAATCGTTAGGCTAAAAACCGTGAAAATTCCTATTACTGTAGCGCACGGCGATGGCATTGGTCCTGAAATCATGAAGGCGACTTTGCGAATTCTCGAGGCAGCAGGGGCGCAGCTTGAACTTGAAGAAATTGCGATTGGCAAAGCAGTCTATGAACGTGGTCACTCGAGTGGGATTGAGCCGAGTTCTTGGGCAAGTTTGCGCCGCACCAAGGTTTTTCTTAAAAGCCCGATTACCACGCCGCAAGGTGGGGGGTTTAAGAGCCTGAATGTCACGATTCGCAAGACTTTGGGTTTGTATGCCAACGTCCGTCCGTGCCAAAGTTTTGCGCCATTTGTCAGTACCAAGCACAAGAAAATTGATTTGGTGATTGTCCGCGAAAACGAAGAGGATTTGTATGCGGGTATCGAACACCGCCAAACCGATGAAGTGGTGCAGTGCTTAAAACTCATCTCGAGACCCGGCACAGAACGGATTGTGCGCTATGCCTTTGAATACGCTCGGCGGCACGGGCGTAAACACATCACTTGCGTCACCAAAGACAACATCATGAAACTGACCGATGGTTTATTCCATAAGGTTTTTGACGAACTTGGCGCAGAATACCCTGAAATTAGCCAAGAACACATGATTGTAGACATCGGTGCAGCCCGTTTAGCCGAGAACCCAGACCGATTTGATGTGATTTTAGCCCCGAATTTGTACGGCGATATTTTATCCGACATCGCTGCCGAAGTGACGGGCAGTGTCGGCTTGGCGGGAAGTGCCAACATCGGTGATGAAGTGGCGATGTTTGAAGCGGTTCACGGCAGCGCCCCAGACATTGCTGGGCAAGACATCGCTAACCCGAGTGGCTTACTGAACGCGGCAGTGCTGATGCTGGTGCATATTGGACAACCCGAAGTGGCGGCTAAAATCAAAAATGCTTGGCTGGTGACGCTCGAGGAAGGACACCACACCGCCGATATTTTTGAAGCCGACTCGAGCCAGAAAAAAGTTGGCACACAAGAATTTGCCGATGTGTTGATTGCCAACCTTGGGCGTGAACCACAACACCTCCCCGTGACCCATTTTGCAGCCGCCGACTTAGAACGCCAACCCCACGCCAAGCTGGTGCGCCGTTTACCCGCCCGAAAAGAAACCGTTGGCGTGGATGTCTTTGTCAATTGGCGCGGACAAACCGCCGAAGATTTGGCGGTACAACTCCAACGGGCGAATTTAGAACATTTGAAACTGACCATGATTACCAACCGTGGCGTTAAGGTCTGGCCCGGAGGCTTCCCAGAAACCTTTAGAACCGACCATTGGCGCGGCAGATTCACTGTGCCAGAAGGACTAGCCATCAGCCATGAAGACATTGTTCGCTTACTCGGACGGGTGGCACTCGAGGGATTAGATTTTATTAAAATCGAGAATTTATGCACTTTTGATGGCGAACCCGGGTTTTCGCTTGGGCAAGGGCAGTAAGGGCAGGCAAAAGGCGAAGGTTAAAGGGCAAAAGTAAAGGCAAGCAAAGGGCAAAAGGCGAAGGGCAAAGGTAAAACCCTTTCGCCTTTATCCTTTTGCCCTTCGCCTTCCTCCTCACTTTCTTCGCACAGTTGGGTTTTATTCTGTTTTTAGATAAATGGATACTGGCTTTTCGCAAATACACTGGCTCGAGGGGTGGGATGAGACTTCGGGGATTGTTTCGGTGGAGGCAACCCCAAATGGTTTGGTGCAGGTTTGGCGACGTGTGGGCGGACAGCTTTTGCTCGAGACTGACCTATTTGTGCCGTGGGTTTATGCCAAAAAAGTGGAGCCAAATTGGGAAAAGCAGGGTTTGCAGATTCTCAAGTTACCAGGGTCTGGGACATACAAATACTTGGTCAGATGCGAGAACTGGCTTAAGTTACGGCGGGTGCTTGATTTGTCTCGTGAACATCCGAATTTTTACTCGGTTGGATTGAATGAGCAGTATTTAATGGCTTCTGGGCGAACTTATTTTAAGGGACTTGAATTTTTTGAGCTTAAACGTTTGCAATTTGACCTCGAGACCACCAGCTTAAAACCCGAAGATGGACAGATTTTTTTAATTGCGGTGCGTGACTCGAGTGGGTTTGAAGTGCTGCTTGAGGGGACGGAAAGCGACTTAATTGCGGATTTGGTCTCGGTGATTGGTGAACGCGACCCTGATGTACTCGAAAATCACAATATCAACGGCTTTGACTTGCCCTTTCTCGAGACTCGGGCAGCCGTTCATGGAATTGCCTTAACACTTGGGCGCACCCCAAAAGTGCTACGACGTGAAGGTGAGCGCTACAGCGTGGCAGGACGTGAAATTATAGATACGCTCGACGCGGTTTGGCGGCATGATTTTGTGACACGGGAATTGCCAAGTCACCGCTTAAAAGATGTGGCAAAGCATTACGGCTTGGCTTCGCCAAACCGAGTTTACCTTGAAGGCTCGAGTATTGCGGCTCAGTACAACAAAAATCCAGATTTGGTCAGGGCATACGCTTTAGAGGATGTACGAGAAGTGGATCGCTTGAGTCAAAAACTGATGCCCGCCAGTTTTGCACTTTCCAAACTTGCACCTCGGCGTTATGAACGAATTTCCAGTGCTGGAACTGCCACGGGTATTCTCGAGCCGATGCTGGTCAGGG
>JAYWHB010000263.1:0-4190 GCA_043777915.1 Deinococcales bacterium | reverse complement strand
GGTCATGACTGGCAATACCCATACCCCAAATTTGTAAACGCCGCCAACCTTCGTCTTCGGTGTATAAACGCGGAGCAAGGTTAGGGTCTACTTTCCAGAGTTGTTCTTGACCACCCTTGTAATACTCGCGGTCATTGGAAACCCGCAGACTTGGTGTACCAGACCTGTTCCAATCGGAAAACAACATGGATAAGGTGCAGTAACTTGGGCGTAAGGCTATCGGCGCAGCGTAAACTGTACTCGAGGCTGGACGAATCAAGGTGTTATTGGTACAACTGCCCCAAGGGTAATCGCTTTGGGCGCGGTCAATATATGAGCCAATAGCAAGCGTTGGCAGGCTTTGCCCACGCTCCCAAGTGGCAGAAAAAGCCGTGTGCCAAGCATCGCCTGCTGTAAAATTCCAGAGTGTATTGGCATTCTCGAATTTACAAGCACCTAAGCCACGGAAAAGCACATTGCCACCGACCCGTAAAACCATGAGGTCAGTGTTGTCATCTGCGTCTACATCAAGCGGATACGCGCCAGTCACTTGGGTTAGTTCTAAACCAGAGAGCATTCTCGAGAAACGCAGTGAACCACCACGTCTTGATAAGTTGCGATAAAGCGTAGCTGGGTTTGTGCCACCCGCCATAAAAATTTCAGGGTACGCATCTCCGTCGCAATCAAAAACGGCTGTGCCACCACCAACCATGTATTCCCAATCGCCATCATAGCGACTTGAGATGCCACTGGAAGCTGTTTCATCTAAAAACTTGGGAATATCCAAGCTAGATTGTCCAACCGCCGCTACACCCAGCGTCAGCGCCAACATTCCATAAATTGCAAATCGCATAAAACCTATCTTACCCTCGAGACCAAATAGGGAACAAGATGTCCAGACTCGACAGCATCTGGACTCGACAGCACGGGGCTTGGTCTGGCATACTGCGTAGAGGAGGAATTATCATGCCAGAAATTGAATTGACTGCTGTTTTTTATGTGACCGTTCCCGACGACATAGACCCCGACGATGTGACTATCGAACTCAACGATGATGGTGTTGTTTCGTTCTTTGCCAACGACGAAGAAGTTGCCACGGCTGAGGACATCGAAGGTTATGAAACCGAAGGTGTGTATATGGAAGACGACGATGAGGATGATGACGAAGAAGAAGACGATGATGACGAAGATTAAAAAATAACCCCGAATTCGGGGTTATTTTTTTAGACACTTAATCAAAAGCTCATAGCCAAACTACCGTTCGACTGGCATTAAATCGGTGTTGCTTTGCGGTAAGGGCTTAGGTTCGTGGTCATCGTCTCGAGGGTAAGCGGGGGCAGTCAGTTCATGATAATCCAAGCCCTCGATTTCAGCTTGTGGTTTGACGCGCATTCCACCACCAAAACGGTCAATGGCTCGAAACAATAGGTAACTGGTTGGTGCTACCCAGAGGATATTGGTGAGAATCCCTATCAGTTGTGCTACCAATTGTTGCCAGTTTCCATACAAAACACCTGTAACTGCACTTTCTACACCATTAAAACCACGTCCATATGTGCCATCGGCAAAAATACCGACACAGAGTAAACCCCAAATCCCACAAATACCGTGAACTGGAATTGCGCCGACAGCATCATCTATTCGCCACTTCTCGAGTAATTCTGTTCCCCAGACCACCAATAACCCAGCCACAGCCCCGACCACCACACTGGCTGGCGCACCGAGGAATGCACCCGAAGCGGTATTGGCGACCAGTCCCCCAAGCATTCCATTGGCAACCATTGCCACATCTATCCGTCCGTTCAAAGCCGATGTGTACAATGCAGCCGCAACCATTCCAGATGCCGAGCAAATCATGGCACTGACCGCCACCGTCACAAAACGAATATCGGTAGCAGCTAAGGTTGAACCAGCATTAAAGCCAAACCAACCGAATGCCAAAATAAATGTGCCTAAAATTGCCAGTGGCAAATTATGTCCAGCGATTACTCGAGCCGTGCCGTCGCGGTTAAAACGTCCGATGCGTGGACCTAAAACCAGAATCCCCATCAGGCTCATGACCGCACCTGTCAAATGCACCACCCCAGAACCCGCAAAGTCCACATAGCCATTGCCTAAACCCAAGTTTTTACCCAGTTGCGATAACCAACCACCGCCCCATGCCCAATTTGCGAACACAGGGTAAATAAACATTGAAGCACCTAACGCATACAAAATAAAAGCACTCGAGCGCCAACGTTCGGCTAATGCCCCTGTCGGGATGGTCAGGGCTGTATCTAAGAACACCAGATGAAAAAAGAACAAGGCAAAGGTTGCGACATCATAAGAACTACCTGCTAAACCAAAACCAGTGCAACCTAAAAAACCCCATTTTTGATCGTTAATCGTTAGCCCCAATAAGCAATTGAGGTTATCACCACCACCAAAAGCGGCTACGTTTCCACCTGAGCCGCCCATTTGCAGGGCAAAACCAACACTCAAGAAACCAAGCACCGCCAAGCCGTAAACCAAAAGGTTCATCATTACGGTATGCCCAGCATTTTTGGCTCGAGTAAAACCTGCTTCGACCAGCGCAAAGCCAGCCTGCATAAACATGACTAAAAACATCGCCACCATCACCCAGACAAGGTTTAAGGCAACCCGAGTCTGCCCTAAGATATTGCCTAAATCTTCGATGGTTAAAGGTGAATTGGGGGTTGGGTCGGTAATATTACCGATGCCACCTGTGTTTGCTCCACTTGGGTCGGTGGCAAGTGCGAAACTGGTGAATCCCAATGCCAGCAGCAAAGGCAACCAACGCCGCAGAGTTTTAGCGCTCATGTATTTCGCCTCATTCGCGCCACCATGGATTTTAAGGAGACACGCATTCGCTCGAGTGAACCGAGCATGTCACCAATTTCATCGTTGGATTCTACGGTCACGCTGCGGTCTAAATCGCCTAGGGCAATGCGGTTGGCTTGGTCGGTAGCCGAAATAATTGGACGTGCCAAACGAGTGGCTAGGGCGTTGGCTAAAAACAAAGCAAAAATAAAAATAATGCCGAGGGCAATTAAAAGTGGGACAATAGCTTGAAAGACCCGATTTGGAATTTCAGAGACAGAAAACAGCACATGGACTTCACCAATAGCAGTTTCGGCTTGATTAGATGTAGGTTGTTCATTTTCGGCTTCAATTTCGGCAATTGAACCAATCAGTGGTTGACCACGAAAAGTAATTGGACCAAAGCGCAAGCCTTGTGCCTCGAGTGCCTTAAATTGTTCTTCTAATCCTTGGGCTTCTGCCACCGTCATATTATTGGTCGAAGCAACGGCTGCCACAGCCCCATTTGCCCCAGAAATTTCTAAAACTTTGGCTTCATAAATAACAGCCACAGCTTCTGCAATTTGCTTTAAGTCACCTTGGGCTTCGGCTTGTAGCTCGGTTAGGGCGGTGGGCGAAGGCAACTGTTCAATAAGCTCAAAGTTTGATTCGGCTTCACCAATAGCCGCTTGATACGCCCTTAAGCCAAGTTCCTGACGATAAATTTGTGGCAATTGATATGCCATAAAAGCAATTGTGCCAGCCGCTACCAGAAGATACGGAATAATTAACGAAGTAAGCATTTGGGTACGCACACTGGTGCGTGGCATAGCGCGGTCTCGAGCTTTACGGGCTTGGGTTGGTAAATCTGTAAGGACAACTTCTTTATTATCCACCACCACCGACATTCCGGGGGCTGCAAAGGGGTCTGTATTGACTGTGTTTGTGCGGGTCATAGATTCTGACTTTGGCGCTGCAAACGGGTCTGACTTTGGCGCTGCAAACGGGTCTGATTTCGGCGCTGCAAATGGGTCTGATTTCGGCGCTGCAAATGGGTCTGCACTGGCAGCAGGTGATGGCTTAGACGCTCCAAAAGAATCAGTTGACCCACGTGGGTCTGGTTTAGGCGCAGCAAACGGGTCTGGTTTAGGCGCAGCAAACGGGTCTGACTTCGGTGCAGCAAACGGGTCTGGTTTTGGTGCAGCAAATGAATCCACAAGTTGTGGATTTAAGGGCGGAATACTGGGCGAAGCAAACGGATCGGCTTGCACAGGACGAACCGCCACCAGTGCAGCAGGAACAACTGCCGTGGCTGGAATAACCTCACCCTCGGCAGCATTCTCGAGAACATCTACTTTAACCCCAGCACTGCGTAGGATATTGGCAACCGTCTCGGCTTGGCGCTGATTAAC
>JAYWHB010000262.1:0-11903 GCA_043777915.1 Deinococcales bacterium | reverse complement strand
TATGATTCCCACGATTGTTTCACGCTCGCAACGTTACCGAGTGCCACCCATTCCAGATTTTATCCTCGAGCAACAGATGAAGGTCATAGACCCAGAATTGCTTATCTTTGCGGCTGGTAGACCGGGGCTGATTCTCGAAGCCGAAAAAACCAAAGCGGTTATGAGCAGCGCCAAAAATTTCTTAGAAAAATTGCAATTGGGGCTGCTCGAAGCGTTCACCGCCGCCGATATGCTCGAGAAGAACTTTGACCGCTTACTGACCCCAGATGCACTGCGTTTTGCACTGCGAAATTTAGAAGCGCCAGCGCGAATAAAAGCCGATGCCGCCCTCGAGACCACAATTCTGGCTTTGGAGCGTTATGCCACGCCCAGCACAGCTTTCTCGAGTTTGGCGTTGCAGTGGCGTAAAGCCCTTGGGGTCGCCGAGGATTAAGTGCCGATGGCTAAGTAAGGTTGATAAAATAGATTTGTGCTTGTGCAAACCCGAATCTTAAACTACACTAAAACCATGAATATCAAACAAACAGCCCATCAATTGGTAGAAAATCTTCCTGATGATGGCACTTGGGAAGATTTAATGTACCAGATTTACGTCAGGGAAGTGATAGAACAAGGACTCGAGGATAGTCAAAATAATCGTGTTCATTCAAGTACAGCCATTCGAGAACATTTTGGAATCACCAGACCATGACTGTTGATTGGACAGATGTTGCAAAACAGCATTTACAACGAATTTATGACCATATTGAACCTCAAAGTGAGCTTTACGCCCAGCGTATGATTGACAAATTGGTGTTACGTGCCGATGGGTTAGGCGATTTTCCTGAAATGGGACGCGAAGTTCCGGAATATGAAGACCCAAATGTTCGTGAATTACTGGTTTCGCCGTACCGAATTATTTATGTCGTGCGTAAAAATAGAATTGATATTATTGGCGTGATTCACACCGCCCGAAATTGTCCAGTTTGATTAACCTGTTCTCGAGCCAATGCCGTGCGCTTAAGCAAATGTAGTTTTAGATTCTCGAAGTTCAAGCATTAAATCAGGTAATTCGAGGTCAAATAATTTAATCGTATGGAAGACACCCCGAGAACCAATGGGCTTCTATGCGTTGGAATGTAGGGTATGGAGCAGTGTTATTTGCGGAGTACAAAAACCCACAGCTACTTAAGAAAAATCCGTAACGTTGAAAAAAGATCACATTATTTTTGTCGGTTTTCATAAATTGCGTTCCTTGAGAATTTGCCCACCATAGATAGTCTGGTACTTTTAAGAAACGAAAATACTCAATGCTGTTTTCAGCTTGAGAAAGCAAAACTGCATTCGTCATTGTCATTTTTGCAACGCTCTGCATCTGATTTTTGAATAGCAAATACTCGATTTTCGTATCTTGTGTTTCTGCCAAGAACGCAAAAGCAAAAGCAAGACCTAAAATGCTCAATCGCTTCAAAGACTCCTTAAATGCCAAAATGCACAATAGGAGATGTATTACAAAAGCCACTAAAACTAATAAATGAGCTAATGGACGCATTATCATCAAAGGATTTCCAAATGGTAATACGATATATAACGAACTTGCAAGAATTTCAAAGCAAAGTAGCAGCAAAACAATAAGATATGGGTTTGATTGCTTTCGCATTCCATAAGCCTAAAACTACCTCATGAGACACGTCTCATTTCAATAATAAGGCTTATGTTTACGTTGCGCCAAAAACAAACCCCCGTCTCGAGAAGATAGGATTTTTATGCAGAAGGAACACACCACCGACTTTTAACTACCTCTCTATGTTTGGTAGGCTCTCACCATGCCTTGGATTTCTTTTGATTTAGACGGAACACTCTTAGATTCACCAATGGGTAAAACCGTTTTTAAGCGCTTACGAACAGAATTTTCCACGCCACATCTCGCCGAGGCGTTTAGGCTCGAGTACCGCAAACGTTTTGCCTCGGATAACCCTGTCACCGCCTTTGACTGGGATGACATTCATGACCAAATTTGTGATGAATTGACAGCACCGCGTTTACCTCGGGTTCTCGAGGTGGCAGCCAATTCAGACTGGGATGAATCTTTGTTGTACCCCGATACCCAACGCGCCCTCGAGAAATTAGATGCTAAGGGTTGGTTACTGACCCTTGGCACAAATGGTTTTGCCAAATACCAGAATTTTGTTCTCGAGCAGTATGGTTTGGTATTTGGGGCGACGCTTGCGCCAGACACGACTGGTTTTGTTAAACCGCAAGCTGGTTTTTTAGATGCCCTAAAGACTTTAACCGACGATCAAAATGCACTCGAGGGAATGGTGCATGTCGGCGATTTACTGACCCATGATATTGCCTGCGCCAATAATGCGGGTGTACGCGGTGCGTGGGTTTGGCGTTTTATGCCCCCAGAATTACAAGCCATTCCCATTTTCGAGCGTCCGCATCATCCAAGTTTTTTGACTGCCATTCACCAAGAATGGCTGAACGAACTCGAGCAGCATGGGGCATTCTCGAGCGAGGAAACCCAACCCAAACCCGATTTTATTGTGGCGGATTTACTGGAATTGGTGGTGGCGCTGGAAATTCCAGAACCCGTTCGAGTGGAAGCGTAAAAATCACGGTTAGCCCGCCGCCGCCCGTGTCCTCGAGCCGAATGCCGCCACCGTTATGTTCAACAATCCGTTTGACCATTGCTAAACCAACCCCAGTCCCTTCAACGGCTGGGTTTAACCTTGAGAAAAGCTCCAAGGCTTTTTGGCGCAGATGTGTGGCAATGCCAACGCCGTTGTCACGCACCATAAATTCGAGGGATTGATTTTTTTTCTTAAAGTCTAATTCAAGGATATTTTGACTGCCCATATCCATAAATTTAACCGCATTGCCAATCAGGTTACTAAAAATTTGGTATAGACGTTCTGGTGCGTAACTGACCGTTGGAAACTGATTCGGGCGTTTAACCTGAATCTGTTTTTCAGCAATTCGCCCCTCGAGTTCATTCAGTACCGTTTGAATGGTTTGGGTAACATCAACTTCATCCATACTTTCGTTGATTCGCCCAACCCTTGAAAGTTCAAGTAAGCCATTAACCAGTGCGGTCATGGTTTGCACATTAGCCCGTAAGCGGGTCACAAAAAACTCGAGTTCGTTGTATTCCTGATTGGCTAGACTTTCTTCAAGCAGCACACTCATGCCTTCCATCGAAACCATTGGGCTTTTAAGGTCATGCGAAACACTGTAGACAAAGGCTTCCATCTCGGCACTTTTGGCTTCTAAGGCGCGGCTTTTTTCTTCTAGGGCAGTTGCCCGAGTCTCGAGTAATTCGCGGTTCTCGGCGCGTTCTAAGGCTAATCCGATAGTGGCAGCCGCTTGTGCCATCAGTTTCATTTCGCTCGGCATCCACGCGCCAGCCAAAGGGTCGCGCCCGACTGATAAAATTGCCAGTACCTTCCCCCGAGAATTACTGATTGGTTCAAGTCCAACACTGACTTGGCGGTTTGCCAATTCTTTTACATCTGGGTCGATATAAACCGTGTGATAGAACGGGTCGCCTGTTTCATAAATTCGCTTAGAGATTCTGGTGGTTTCGATGTTTACCCCGGGACTGCGAAAATAACCATCGTATAAATCGGGCAGTTCACCCCAAACACCCATTGAACGCAAAAAAACCCCATCGGTTCTGGTCTCTATCCGCAGGGTAATGACATTGACCGCGTTCAAACTTGGCGCAAGTAATTTCATCGCAAATTCTGCTACTTCTTCGCCTGTTTGGGCTACTTGTAAAGCATCGGATAAGCGCGATAAGACCTCGGCACGTTGCTTGGCTCGCAGTAATTCCTCACGCACTTCGGCTCGCTCTAAAGCCAGACCAACCGTCGCGGCGGCTCGAGCCAGCAATTCTTTTTCGCTGCTGCGCCAAGCCCCTAAACTCGAGTCGCGCCCGACCGAGATTAAAGCAATCACTTGCCCCGCCAAATTCCGCACTGGTTCAATGCCTAGCGCGATACTTTCGCCAGTTTTTCGTCGCGTATACCTGTTTTCGTAATGGGCGCGGTTTTGTTCGACCACGATTCGGGTCATGGTGGTTTTTTCGAGTGGTAAGCCGGGGGCAATAAAATGATTGCCGTAAGTTTCGGGGACATGCCCCCATGCGCCCATGCCACGTACCATAATCTGCTGTGGTTCACGCACCACTCGCAAAGAAAAAATGTTGTCAGCCCGTAAACTCGGAGCGAGTAAACGCATCGCAATATGTGCCACTTCATCGGCGGTTTGGGCGGTTTGCAGTGCGTCGGATAACCCTGCCAGCAACTCAGCGCGGACTCGAGCCTCAAAGAGGGCTTCGGCAACCCGTAAACGCTCTAAGGCTGCGCCAATCATTCGCCCTGAAGCCCCCAATAAATGCCGTTCGGCTTGGGTCCAATTGGCTACCCGAGCGCGGCGCAGTGCCAATAATGCCATGCCATTGGGCAAGGGCAGAACACTCAGCGCCGTGATTCCAACTTTTGAAAAACGTCCTTCTTGGGCTGGTAAAGTATCAAAAAAAGCGTTGCTGCCCGATAAAACCGCCTCGAGTAAAACTGCATCATCAGGTTCTTGGCTACCAATCAGGGTTTGGGCTAAACCCTCATGTCCATTAAATTCTAAAATCTCGAGACGCTCGGTTTTGAGTTCGGCAAAACACAAACTGACCCCAGCCAAATGCGGACGCAAGGTCTCGAGTGCCGAACGCCGCAAGTTTGATTCGTTCGGCACACTCTCGAGTAAACGCATTAACCCGGACAACGCCACAATTTCGGCATTGTTGGTGGGCGGCGGCGCAAGTTGCCTATCCACACAAACCGCAATAATTCGTGCCATTGCCACCATTACATGCTGTTCGGACAAGACAAAGCTGGTTTGTTGTTGCCGTGTAACCGCCAACACACCACGCACTGCGCCATGTGTTCCAGATAAAGGCAGCAATGCCAAAGCCGAGCCACTTAGGGCTTCAAAACCATATGGTGTTCCCAGCCCACCGACCGAAAAAGTCAATGCCACCCCAGCCTCGAGCGAAAACCACCAATGGCTACGCCCTTGCACGGGTAAATGACTCAAGATAGCTTGGTACTGGTACTGGGCGGCGGCAATCGGACGTAATTCATCGGCGGCAAAAACATACAACGCCATGGCTTGTAAATCCAAAGTCTCGGCGAAACCTGATAATGTTTCCTCGAGCAGTAAACCCAAAGGTGGATTAGAAATCAGTAAGCCCGTAAAACGCTCCAACGCACTGGCAGGTAAGCGCAAGAACATTTCATCCGAGGTCATACAGTACAGACTAACAAAAAAAGAGGCTGCCAATCGCAGCCCCCTTTTAATTATTAGATTTTTAGCGTGTCACAACCACAAAAGTATCTTTTAAGTCACGCAATTCAACAGGGTAAGGACTTAAATACGCATTGCTGGTATCTTCAAAAAACGAAACACCAGAACCACGTAAAAACGAAACATTGGTGTTCGGTTGCGGCGTAAAGAAGGCTCTGGCTCGAGTCACACCAGTTGGTTCAGATGCCACGACTTCGTTGCTATTCGGAATTAAATTTAATCCTGTTTGTACTGCAATGTTGCGGATTTCATAATCGGGCAAAGAACCATCGTTATAAAATACCAAGGTCACAAAACCGGGTCGGTTGACGCTTAAGCGAAAAACGATACTTTCTCCAACACGATACGAAGCGCCATTGCCACGGGTGGGCTGAAAGTCTTGGATGATGTTCGACACCACTGGACGCGGATTGGTGTTGGTAAAGACTGGCGTGGTCGGGGTTGGTCGAGTCACCGTCGTTGGACGATCATCTGGCACAACAATAAAGCAACCCGAGAGGCTAAAAGCAAGTGCCGCCAAAATAAGAATTCGTTTCACAAATAAGAGCTTAGCGCAAATTTCAAAACACATCGCCTTGGGTTAAGGATTGTTTAACGCCTCATGAGACGCTAAGCCAAACCCAGCAAACGCACCAACAAACCAAAAGGCACAGCCATAAACAAAAAAGTCAGTAACGGCGCAAACAGTACAGTCCGCCAAGCTGTAGCAGGATTTTGAGTCATGACCGACACGCCAATCCATACGGCTCGAGATGAGAAAAGCAATGCCACCAGTATCAGAACCGAACCTAAACCCCTTGCCAAATCACCTAAAAACCACAAGCCAGACATCAGCAGCATTGCTAAAAGCACAGCAATAAGTGAAAAACCCAGCACCTCGAGAATCCGCATTGTGCCAGACAAGCCCCAAGCGCAAAGCAAAAAAACAACCAAGCCAATGCTATTAAAAATTAAGGAAGCCAATAAATCCTTTTCAGTTAATACCCCAAGCAACAACGGAATAAAACTACTCAGGATAAAAAATAGAAATAGCAAAAAACTTGGCATTGCCCACTGCATATTTTGGGATTTCAAACGCTCAAAAAAAATTTGGGGCTGCCTTAAGACTTCAAACAAGAACATCCGCCCATCTTAAAGGCTGTTTAGGCGAACAACAACGATTATGCACACCGATTTGCTGTGAACTCGAGTACACTGCTGGTATGAAACGACTGATTTATGCGGGTTTGACTATTTGTTTGTGCTTTTCTTTGGTTGCCGCCCAACGAATGAACAGCCTTGGCATTGTTTACAACGCTGCCGATAAAATGGATCGCAGTTTTAATCAGCGTGCTTTTGAAGGCGCAAATCGTGCCAGCATGGCACATAACATTGGTTTACTCGAGTACCTACCAAGCAGCCCCGACAAAATCGAAGCTGGGGTCACAGAACTCTCCGAGGCTGGCATGGGTCTGATTATTGCCGTGGGCTTTAGTTCCGAACCGGCTGTCACCAAAGTTGCTAAAAGTTTCCCACAAACCAAGTACGCGGTACTGGATTCCGTACCAACAGGTAAAAACACCCTAGGCTTGGTATTTAGAGAAGAAGAAGGAAGTTATGTGGTTGGTTATGTGGCAGGTCGCAGCACCTCGACAGGCGTGGTGGGGTTTGTTGGTGGTATGAACATTCCGTTAATTCATAAATTTGAACTTGGTTTTGCGGCTGGAGTCAAGGCTGCCTGCCCAAACTGTACGGTACTGGCAGAATACATTGGCAATGACCCTTCGGCATGGGGTAATCCGACTCGAGCCGGACAAATCTCAGGGCAATTTTCCAAATTAGGCGCAGACATTATTTACGCGGCGGCGGGTGGGTCTGGCAATGGTGTGATTGACTATGTTAAAAAAACCAAATGCCTAAAAGCCAGTGGTTTACCCAAAAACATCAAGTTCCGCAGCACCAACATCAGCGCCCAAGTACCCAAAGAAGCCACCTACGCCAAAACTTGTGGTACAAATTCACGCCCGATGTTTTTTATTGGTGTGGACTCTAACCAAAATTACTTAGGCGACAACGATGCCACGCCGCGTACCATGAATTATGTGCTGACCAGCATGGAAAAACGCTTAGACAATGTGGTTTATAAATTACTGACCGAGTTGAACACAGGTGGCGCGTGGAAATCGGGTGTCCGAGATTTCGGACTGCGCGAAGAAGGCGTGGGGTTCTCGGTGGATAACTACAACAAAGCCTTGATTTCCAAAGATGTTCTGACCCAAGTCGGACGAATCAAAGCCGACATTGTTTCAGGGAAAATCAAAATCGTCAGTAAAAAGTAGGGCTTGAATCTCGAGCCAGTCAAACCTTTTTGGGATGCTCAAGTGAGTATCCCAAATTTTCGTATCAAATTATTTTTTATCGTGTTGCAAAATAAACAAAAGTTAAATATAGTATTTACTATGTTTTCAAAAGAAAATAATTTAGATAACTTTGATTTACTCGTCCTCGAGAATTTGACGACTGATGCTCGAATCACTTGGGCAGAACTTGCCAAACGCTTGGGCTTATCCGCCCCAGCCATTGCCGAACGTGTCCGTAAACTCGAAGAAAATGGGATTATTAAAGGACACTTCACCCACATCAACCCAGAAGCCATTGGACAACACTTACTGGCATTCATTGCCGTGGCACTACACAACCCCAAAGAACGCCCTGAACTCGAGCGGTGCATCTTTGAGCAAACCTGTATCCTCGAGTGTCATCACACCACAGGAAGCGACGATTACTTCCTTAAAGTCCGAGTTGCCAACCCTCGAGAACTCGAAGACCTGATTAGTAAGCTCAAACAAACTGCCCCAAGTCTTCGTACCCACAGCACTATTGCCTTATCAACCCTCAAAGAAACAGTCTTAAAGGTGCGCTCATGAGCGCTTTTGAGGTACTGACCCAAAGTTTTGTGCTAGGAATCAGCATTGCCATGCCTGTTGGTCCAATTGGGGTATTGGTCATTCGCCGTAGCCTGACCGAAGGACGAAAATACGGCATTGCCTCTGGGCTTGGCGCAGCCACCGCCGACGGATTGTACGGCTTAATTGCCACACTGGGTTTGGGTTTAATTGCCAGTTTACTCGAGGGCATCCAGTTCTACACGCGCTTAATTGGTGGAATTTTTTTGCTGTACCTCGCGTGGCAAATCTACAACAGTAAACCAACTGAAAAAACTACCAATGCCAAACAGACCTCGAGTTTAATCGGCGCGTACATCAGCACTTTACTGCTGACTTTTTCTAACCCAGCCACGATTCTATTTTTCTTTGGGGTCGTCTCAAGCCTAAAAATAGCTGGACATGGTTGGGCAGTGGTACTCGGATTTTTTTTAGGCAGTGCGCTCTGGTGGGTTGCGCTCAGCAGTCTTGCCAGCAGCTTCGGCTCGAGAATGGACAGCAAAGCCTTAAAGGTGGTGAATATCATCTCGAGCATGGTGATTGCTGGTTTTGCGATATATGCCTTTGTTGGCTTACTCTAAAATCTGTCTCAGGAAATAATTCCACCCAAAATTGGGTGTCAAAAGTGAAGCCAGGTATTGGCTTATACTACTTTGCATGAAACCATTATCTGTTGCGACCACCAAACTCAAAGCCTCGAGTACCGTTGCGGTGACGGCTCGAGCCATGGAATTAAAACGCTCGGGTATAGACATTATTTCGATGTCGGTCGGCGAACCCGATTTTGATACCCCAGAACACATTAAAGACGCGGCTCGGGAAGCTCTAAAATTAGGTAAAACCAAGTACACCCCAAGCCTTGGTGTGCCAGAACTGCGTGAAGCGATTGCTGCTAAGTTTAAGCGCGAGAACAATCTCGAGTATGGCATCAACCAGATTCAAGTCACAGGCGGCGGCAAACAAGCCCTGTATAACGCCTGTTTTGCCCTGATTAACCCCGGCGACGAAGTGATTATTCCCGCGCCGTTTTGGGTCACATACCCTGAGCAAGTCCAGATGTTTGGCGGTGTTCCCATTTTTGTGGATACCGATGCAGCCAGTGGGTATCAGTTGGAACTCGGGGCGCTCGAGAAAGCTGTCACGACAAAAACTAAAATGATTATTCTCAACAGCCCAAGTAATCCGTCGGGTGTGGTCTATTCCGACATCACCATCGCGGGGATTATGAAATTGGCAGAAAAGCACGACCTTTGGGTGATGACCGATGAAATGTACGAACACATCACGTACACAGGCGCATTACCCATCAGTGCGGGAACATTCAACCCTGAACGGGTGATTACGATTAACGGCGCAAGTAAAGCCTACAGCATGACCGGTTGGCGAATTGGTTTTGCGGCTGCACCAGCGCATGTGATTAAAGCAATGGATGCGATTCAAGGGCAGACCACCAGCAGTGCCAACAGCATCGCACAATGGGCAACGATTGCTGCCCTAAACGACAGCAAAGCCTATATTGAAAGTGCCAGAGCTGCGTTTCTCGAGCGTAGAGATGCGATTGTGGCTGGCTTAAATAGGGTTAGCTGCCCGACCCCAACCCCAGATGGCGCATTTTATGTGCTGGCAGACACCACCCGCATCCACACCGACGAAACCGAAGCTGCCAGAATTATTCTCGAGCAAGCCAAAGTTGCGGTTGTCCCTGGTACGGATTTTCGGGCGTTTGGCAAGGTGCGCCTTTCTTATGCCTGTAGTTTGGAGCAAATTGCCGAGGCAGTACGGCGTATCGGATTACTTACGGCTTAAGGTTGTAGGTTAAATACACTTCGTCTTTGACAAAACCGATTTTTTCATAAACACTTTGGGCGGTTAGGTTATCGGTGGCGGTGCGAAGTCGTAAAAACACCGATTGCATTTTTAGGGCATGTTCTCGAGAAGCCTGAATTAGAGCAGTTCCAAGTCCTTGTCCTCGGGCTTCGGGTTTGGTGTATAAGTCGTTCAGAATGGTTAAGCGCTGCATTGGAACACTCGAGAAAGTGTCGTACAAGAGCGCAAATGCTGAATTAGATTGGTCAATAAAAATCGTGGTTTCATTATTCTCGAGCCGAGCTTGTAAGTATGCCCTAGCGCCGCTTATGTCCGTGGCTTGTTTGTAAAATTGGCGGTACGCATCAAAGAGCGGCACGATATGTTCAAGGTCAGACAGGTTAGCTTGACGAATCATGGTTTACAATACTCGAGGCGTGGCACTTGGGCTAGTACCACTGATTACCGATTTTGCAGTACCACTTCGACCCAGCGCTTAACCCAGCGTTTCTCGTTTAGCGCAATGGTATTCGGAGCTAGGCTCGAGATTTTAGCGGGTTTTTCGGCGAACTTAAAAACATCTGGCAGGGCAATATCTGTGCGGCTTGGATAAACCCACATTTGGGTTGGAATATCAGCTTGGGTGTTTGGCTCGAGCATAAAGTCAACAAATTTCTTGGCAAGGTCTGGGTTTTTACTATTTTTAAGCACTGCCACCCCTTCGATTTGCAAAAAACTCGAGCCGGGCAGGAGCAGATTGGCGGTACTTGGGGTTTTCCCGTCGCCATAAAAAACTTCGGCGGCTGGACTCGAGGCATAGGAAACGACCATCGGTCTCGAGCCACCATTGCGAGAAAAATCTGTGTAGTAGGCAGTTTCCCAGCCACTTGTGACTTTAAGATCGTTTTTCTTTAGGGCTTCCCAAAACGCAAAAGCTCGAGTCTCCCCAAAGTGCTTAATGGTCGAAAGTAAAAAAGCCAGTCCCGGACTCGAGGTCGCAGGGTTTTCGACCACCAGCAAGCCCTTGTAGGTGGGTTTGGTTAAATCCTCAAGGGTTTTAGGCAGTACCAATTTATTTTTTTCAAACCAAGCCAAGTCATAATTAAGGGCAACATAGCCATAATCCACTGGGCTGATACGCCATTTACTGTCCAGAAGTGTGTTTTTCTCGAGTAAACCAGCCGCTTTTGGGCGGTAAGGCTCAAAGATACCCGCATTTAAGGCTCGAGCCAGCAGCGTGTTATCAATCCCGTAGACTGCATCGGCAATTGGGTTTTGTGCGGTCAAGATAAGGCGATTGGTCATTGCCCCCGCGTCGCCACCTTTAATAAAGGCGAGTTTGATATTTTCTTTTTTCTCAAAAGCCAGCACGATTTCTTTACTTAAATTAAATGAATCGTGGGTCACAACCGTTAAAGTGCGTTGCTGAGCGCTCGAGAATCCTGCTGCTAATGCCACCATACCAACCAGAACTACTTTTTTCATAAAAAATCCCCTTTCTTTGGGAAAGAGGAAGCGTCAGACCCTCAAGTTTCTCGAGTGTCCAGTCACGCTCCCTACGGCGGTATTAACCGCGTCAGGTTCAGGGGATATTTCTCAGCCGCGTTTTTAAGAACGGCACTCCCGTTGACCAAGGTGAGTCTATACATGCTTGCTTGGGAAAAACAAGTCCAGTGTCACCTCGCGGTAGCACGACCTGTCACCTCGCGGTGGCGCGACCTGTTACGAGGCGGTGGCACGATCTATTTTTCGGACGGCTTTGTCTTGGTACATTCGTGCATCGGCAATACTAAAAACCTCGGTGGATTTTTGATGTTCAGAACCATA
>JAYWHB010000261.1:0-4193 GCA_043777915.1 Deinococcales bacterium | reverse complement strand
CGTGGGCAAAACCGCGTTTATTGCCTGTCACTTGGGCGCGTGCAATCAATTCTTGAAAGGTTTGAATTGCCAGTTCATGTTCATCACGAACCAAATACACATGTCCGAGGAAATTGAGTGCATTGGCTTCAACGTTATTATTGCCTAAGAGTTGACTGAGTTCTAATGCTTTAAGCAAACCTTCAAGTGCCAAATTCAACTGACCTTGAGAAACGTAATGGACTGAACACCCGACAAGCCCTTGGGCTTCGAGTAGGCTGTCACCAACTGCTTGGGCGATACCAAGGGCTTCTAATCCGTCGCTAATGCCTGATTCGGGCTGGTGAGTACCAAGTTTGAGAATACAACGGGTGCAGAGCAAATTTCCCCGAATTGTATTGGGTTGCGTGTGTAACTCGAGTAAGGCGGTCAGCCATTGAATGCCAGTGTGTTTCCTAGCACTGGCGTACCAAAAAAACACTGGTAAATAAACAATTTCAGCACAAAGCAGAGGCTGATATTTCAATGACCACTCGAGCGCCAAGTTGATATTCTCGAATTCATCTTCAAAATTCTGCACACTGGCAAAATCCTTGGGGGTGCTTTCGTTGACGTAAACCGCCAATGCCCAATCTTTAGCTAGTTTACTTAGCTCGAGTAAGGCATCTTCTTTTTGGCTTGGCTCGAGTTTTTGTACTGCATACTGACGAATGGCTTCGTGCATCACAAAGCGGGTTTGATTCCGAGTGATTAAGGATTTACTAACCAAAACCATCAGCATTGTGGGGTTGGTCTTGGCTATTTGCATGGCGGATTGAAGTGTAAAACCACAGGGTAGTAAGCTCAGTTGGGCTAAAACCCGTTGCTGCTCGACGCTTAAAAGTACCCAACTCGAGTCAAACACTGCTTGTAAACTGCGATGACGCAGTGGCACATCGGGTTGACCCACCGTTAAAAAATTTAAGCTGGTTTGTAATTCTCGAGCCACTTCTTCGGGGCTTAAAGAACGCAACCAATGGGCTGCTAATTTAATCGCAAGCGGTGAACCTAGCAGCAATTGACAAATCTGCACCACAAATTCTTTATCGTGCGGCTCGAGGATAAAACGCGGGTTGATTCGTTTGGCGCTGCGTAACAGCAATTGAACCGAATCAAAGAGTTCAATTGTCCCAAAGCATCTTGGGGAACATCCAAACCCCTCACATCTACCAAGTGTTCCTGCTGGAAATCCAAGGCTTGTCTGGAAGTGACCAAAATCTTGAGATGTGGACAGTCATTCAAAAGCTGCAAAACCAAATCGGCTCCGTCCATCAAATGCTCAAAGTTATCCAGCACCAACAGTAAGTGCTTATCCTTCAGGTAATCTTTTAAGCTGCTGACTGGGGCAGCAACATCCACCAATGGTAAAGCCAAAGCCACAGCAATTGCCGCAGCAATACCGCTTGGTTGCGTTAGATTTGCCAGTGGCACAAAGACCACGCCATCAGCAAAATTCATGGCTTGTTCGCGGGCAACTTCGATGGATAAACGGGTTTTACCCATGCCACCCGCACCAATGAAAGTCAGCAGTCGAACATGAGGTTGAGCCAACAACGATTCAATTTCGCTTAAGTCCATCTCCCGACCGACAAAGGCAGTGGTTTCTACTGCAAAATTTTGCAGTCTTGGTTTCTCGAGTTCTGGTTTTGATTCCTGAAGCTGCAATTCGGCTGCCAGTTGCAAAGTGGTTGCGAGTGGCAAGAGATTCAGGTCTTGCTTGAGCGTAGTCCGAAAGATTCAAATGCCCTGAGTGCCTCGAGCCTCATTTTGGTTTTTGCAGCACAACCCAGAAGCACTTGCAAAATATCCTCGGACAGAGGATCGCTGGCTAGAATCTGCAAACAAATCTTTTGAGCCAAGATAAAATTTGACTCAGCAATCAGTTGCCTCACGATAACAAAAGCAGCCTCTCGGTAAGCACTGTGCAGCCCCTCGCGTTCTGAGTCGAGCCAACCCGAAAATTCTGGAATATCCGAATTCAAACTGCACAGGAACTGCCCTTGGTAAACATCCAACGCCTCGAGATGACGATTGCTACTGATTAAACTTTGAAACTCGGTCACATCGGACTTGACCAACCAACGGACTTGTTGGTTATTGGTCTCGAGCTTAACCCATTCCAAAGTCCGCATCCGATACAACAATTGACGCACGTTCTTACGAGCAGATACCGAATCAATATCCGCGAAGAACAAGAAAGCCAACTCGTCTCGAGAAACCCAATCTGCTTTGGCTGCCAAGTACGCCAACAAGAAAAAACGCTTGTCCGATAAGAAAAGAACCTCGGAAGACTCGAGGTTAGCTTTGACAACACCAAACAGTTGAACGGATAGCAACGCTCCCACGCCTGATTTTAGCAGTTTTGTCACCCAAAGACAGGTCAAACGACACACAAGCGACGCTCATGAGACGCTTGGTATTTACACTGTGGTGACGGAGGAAAACCATGAATACACAACCTTACATCCCACCCCAACTCGAGGAGTACCAGTACGGTCAAATCACGGCTGGTTTTAGTTTCCCAATCGGCTCAGACACCTTAGACCCAATGAATGACTTTCTCGAGTTTACGGAGGAACAATGAAACGCTTCTTACTGTCCATACCAATTCTTGCTTTTGTCTTCATGGCGTGTCAACAAACCACGCCGAATCAACCCAAACCAATTGGGGCTTTTGAAGTCACTTTTGATGTAGAAGCCAAAACCGCCAAAGTCAGTAACCCTCGAGTGCAAACCCAAGGTTCTTTAACCCCAAGTCAAGTCAGTTTCACTGCCCCAAGTACGATTGGTTACTTGGCAGATGCAACCCGCAATGTGAATTATTTAAGTGCGACTTTTCAAGTCAATAACCTGACTGTTGCAGCTTTAGAGGATTTAACTTTGGTGGCACAATACAAAACGGGTAATGCCGCCGACACTGCCTTAAAAAACATTGTGGATTTTAATGGTGTGCCTTTAACCCCAACTCAACTCGAGTTTTTTGCTCGAGCAGTGCAACCCGTGAATATGCCCAGCAGCCTTAGCCCAAGTTTTACCACCAACGACTCAATAGCCGATTTACAGTATTTGAATGAATCCGAATTAACCAGTCTCGAGAGTGCTGCGGCTGCCGTAACGCCCGTACCAGAACTGCAAGCGGGTCAATACTTGTTTCCATATGGATTTATTGCCCGTAGTAGCTCTACCAGTCGCAGTATTGGCGTAGGAATGAATACTGGAACAGTCACCATTGCTGTGAAACTCCCGAATAACAACGAACCAACAAGCCCAGCCCCGAGTAATCCCTATGCCAGCCCTAGGCGTTTTACGATGACCTTCCTAGCATTTGATGAACCACTTGGGGTTAGTGTGAAACGCATGACCGAAAGTTACGAAGAACGACGTGGAACAAGTAGTGCTGCTACTCGAGGAACTGGTTTTACAATTCCAAGTGCGAACATTGCACGGAACACTGTGACCAATGTGGCAAGTAGTGTGCTTGTACCGGGTGTGCGGACGGCTGGGAGTAAAACCAATTTGAAACGAATGCTGGGTGAACGGGCTTGGCAAATTGGGACAAATGCAAGTGATATTGGCAGAGGTATTGCCCTTGACTCGAGTGGCAATTCCTATGTCACAGGACAAACAACTGGCGCATTGGCAGGAAATATAAGTGCTGGCAATACTGACACCTTCATCGCAAAATATGACTCGAGTGGTACTCAAGTTTGGGTTAAACAATTTGGTACAACTGGAGGTGATATTGGCAATGGTATTGCCCTTGACTCGAGTGGCAATTCCTATGTCACAGGAGGGTCAACTGGCGCATTGGTAGGAACAAATGCTGGTAATTATGATACCTTTATTGCCAAATACAACTCGAGTGGTACTCAGGTTTGGGTTAAACAAATTGGGACAACTGGAAATGATTTTGGCTATGGTATTGCGGTTGACTCGAGTGGCAATTCCTATGTCACAGGATATACAAATGGCGGATTGGCAGGAAATACAACTGCTGGTGGTACTGACATCTTTATTGCCAAGTACGACTCGAGTGGTACTCAGGTTTGGGTAAAACAATTTGGGACAACTGCAAGTGACAATAGTTCGGAACGTTTTTGAAAAAGTGGAAGCCATCAATTAAGCTGTGAGTATCTAAAATCCACACTTAAAAGTAGCTTCCTATGAATATCCTA
>JAYWHB010000260.1:0-4195 GCA_043777915.1 Deinococcales bacterium | reverse complement strand
AAACGGCTGCCCTAGATGCGTACCTTGCTACCAAAAAGAATCTGCGAACCGATTCAATCATCAGCGAATTTCCCCTGCCCTTCGAGGATGATTAAGCTGTATGCCAGATTGGTCTCGAGACAACGTGGCGTGGCGACAAGGACAGTTTCTGTCAGGTACAGATGCTGCGACTTTGGGTTTGATACCACCTGAAAAAATTGAGGCTGTCCTTGTAGTTATCGTTTCACATGACTGCGATATTGCTAACGACATTGGCGTAGAACCGGACGTAGAAATTATTCTTGGTCAGGTTGTTGCAGAATCCAATCCAAACTTCAAATTTCGCAAAAATCCGCGCTGTCTCGAGTTTAAGTTAGAGTCGGAACAATTTTTACAACTCGATATTCGGACTGTTGTCAAACGTCCAAAAGAAGCCTTGTTCGAGTTACAGCCCGCCGGTCAGTTGCCAAAAAGCGATTTGCAAATTTTTCAGGATTGGCTGGCTGCTCGATATTCGCGCCCTGCTTTTCCAGATGACTTCGATACCCTTATCAAAAGTGAACGTATCGCCGAAAAACTATCCCAGTGGGGAAAAACATTTGGGGCTGTTACAACAGCATTACTGTTCAGCCTTGAGCAAATAGATGGTTTTTATAAGCTGGCAATCGTGGTTCTGTACAAAGGTGACGACCTCATCGAAGCCAAAAAAACTGCCAAAGCCTATTCCGAAAAAATCGAAGATATTTTTGAAAAAAAGTTTTACAACGAAGAGCAAGATAATTGGACAGCCATTAAACTGGTTTTTTGCGATGTTGTTTCCGAACATGAAATGACTATGGCTCGCGCCCGAGAATTTCAGCGCTGGGATTTAGATTCCGTCAGCTATGCAGCCGACCCTCAGCAGCCATTACCACATCAATAAACCAAATCCAGTTAGTATCTGCTGAAGTGGATTTGAGTAAGCCGTTATGCCGAGGTCATTTTTTCGGGATTCATGTAGATTCTTTTCTGTCTTGAACAGAACACGCATTTGGAGCAGATATGGAATTTCGCATTGCCGACACCTTCACCGATAGCTTAAAAAAACTCGACTCCGAAAGCCAAAAAGCCAGCAAAACCACGGCTTTTGATTTGCAAATAAACCTATCTGGTGGGGGTTTGAGTTTTCACAAAATCGAACGTGCCAAAGACAAGAACTTTTGGTCAGTGCGGGTCAATGCCGATATTCGCCTGATTGTCCACAAAACCGCCTCGAGTTTACTGCTTTGCTATGTAGACCACCACGACAAAGCCTACGCTTGGGCAGAACGCCGAAAACTCGAGACGCACCCAATCACTGGCGCTGCCCAACTGGTGGAAATTAGGGAATTGGTTCAGGAAGTGCCGATTGTGCAGTATGTGCCAGCCAAGCAAAAGCTGATTTTTGTCAAGTTGCCACGCGAAACACTGCTTGGGTATGGTGTACCAGAAGACTGGCTCGAGACCATCTACCAAGCCACTGAAGACACCATCCTCGAGCTTGCAGCACACTTACCCGCCGAGGCAGCCGAAGCCCTGCTCGAGCTTGCTACAGGCAACACACCAAAAGCCAAAGAAGTGGCGAATACTGCCAACCCGTTCTTGCACCCCGATGCCATGCGCCGCTTTCGTGTGATGCAAGACCAAGAAGAACTTGCTAAAGCCCTCGAATACCCTTGGGATAAATGGATGGTCTTTTTGCACCCATCGCAACACCAATTGGTCGAGCGTGATTTTCCGGGTCTGGCACGGGTGGCTGGTTCTGCTGGTACAGGCAAAACCATTGTGGCAGTCCACCGAGCGGCACACTTAACCCGCCAAAACCCCGAAGCAAGGGTGTTGCTGACCACATTTTCGGATAGTTTGGCGGCGGCGCTGCATGGCAAAGTCAGGCGTTTATTGGGCAGCGAACCACGGCTTGCCGAAAGGCTCGAGGTTGCCGCTTTGGATCGCGTAGCTTTGCGCCTGTACAACCGCACTTTGGGCAAAACCCAACTTGCCCCACCCGAATGGCTCGAGCAGCGTTTGTTACACCATGCTTCCAGCCTAGGCTTAAAGTACAGTAAACACTTTTTGCTCTCCGAGTGGCAAGATTTGGTGGATGCCTATCAAGTCAACACTTGGGAAAGTTACCGCGATGTTAAGCGTTTAGGTAGAAAAATTCGTCTTACCGAAGCGCTACGCTTACAGTTATGGGCAGTGTTTGAGGCGGTTTGGCAAGAGTTAGAACAAGCCAATTGGTTGACCAAAGCACAAGTCTATTATCGTTTAGCAAAGCATTACATAAGCGCAACCAAACCATTTGACCATATTCTGCTAGATGAATCTCAGGATGTCAGTGTGCCACAATTGCAATTTTTGGCAGCCATTCACGGCACAAGTCACAATGGCTTGTTTTTTGCAGGCGATTTGGGGCAGCGCATTTTCCAATCACCCTTCTCGTGGAAAGCCTTGGGTGTAGAAGTGCGTGGACGTGCCAAAACCCTAACCATCAATTACCGTACTTCGCATCAGATTCGCCAGCAAGCCGATTTGCTACTTGACCCCGAAATTGCTGATTTGGATGGCAACCTTGAGGAACGCAACCGCACCATTTCGGTATTTAACAGTGCGCCGCCCAGCGTCCAAACTTTTGCTACCATAGCCCTTGAGCAAGAAGGCATAAAATCATGGCTCTTGGGTCTGCCTCAGATTCGTCCAGATGAAATCGGGGTTTTTGTGCGTTCCGAAGCCCAAATTTCTCGAGCCAAAACAATGCTAGAACAAGCCAATCTGCCCTACCAAGTCTTGACTCCAAATGGCGACTTAACCACGGGGTATGTTTGTCTTTGCCCAATGCACCAAGCCAAGGGCTTGGAATTCAAAGCCGTAGCAATCTTGGCGTGTGACGATCATATTTTACCGTTATTAGAACGTATCGAGACTGCCAGTGACGAATCAGATTTGGCAGAGGTCTACAAGACCGAACGACACTTACTCTACGTGGCTTGTACCCGTGCTAGAGACCACTTATGGGTCAGCGGAGTTGCACCAGCTTCAGAATTTCTAGCCGATTTACGATTGCTCTAAGGGGTTTAATGAGCCTGTTATTCATGTATATTTTTGGTTTAGCAGCCAATCTAAAGTGCCGTTAGTAAATATAAGTAAATCTGAGTAATACACGATAAGATTCTCTGCTGATAACTTGGCGTGCTGAGATATTGCGACGATTATGCGACAGGTATAGTGCATAATTATCAAAATAATCTAAAGCACCAAAAGGAGTAGCCATGCCGAGTTACCAAGATTGGAATCAAGCAATTGTTTTACATGCAATTGCAGGTGCTGAAAGTGGCAGCACTGTGTTTCTGAACATGAGCGACCGAGAGATTCAGAGAATTGGAGCTTTTCGTTTTCACAAAAAACAAATCGAAGATTATCTTGAGGACTTTAAGAATGCTGTTCGTGGCAAAGTGTGTGTGTTAGATAAACTGAACTTGGCTGAACTCGAGGGGCGAGACCGGCTCAAAATGCCTCGTGGAATGGCTTTTCTTGCCCTGACTGTTTTAGCGGCTTATCAAATGGTAGATGATGACGCGGCGGGTTCGTTGAATTATTTTCGTCGTTTAAGAGAAATTCTGGCATTACCAGATGACAACGGAAGACCCAAAGGAATGCAAACAGGAGCAGAAGAAGCCCTTTGGTTAGAGTGGGAACGTTGGCTCAATGAACGAGAGTTCCGAAGTATCAAACCTCCGAATTCGATAGCCCAAAAATACATTGGGTATCCGATTTCACAAGCCATTTTACGCCGGGTTGACCTTGAAAATCTCAAGCGCTTGTTTAACGACAAAAAAACCATGTTTCAAACCACATTGTTTGATGAGCAAAGTCTGTTTTCTACTGTACAGAACTACAAAGTCTATCTGACCAAGCATTTGCGAGAATTAATTGAAAGCGCTCATTTGCGGTCTGGAAATGAAGTTGCTTTTGCACTTTTTCAGGCTTTTGAGGATTGGCGCGAAAATCCTCAATCTGATTCTAGTTCAATCCAAACCCGTATCACATCTGGTCTGTACAGAACGGAAAATTGGTTGACGGGTGAAGTTCAATATGCCCTTTACCCACGCCAGCGTCGAGGCTATGAATTACAAGATAGTTCTGTGCATATTGGTGCTAATGAAATTGCTTTGCGTCAAGAGCGGTTGGGCTGGTTCTA
>JAYWHB010000259.1:0-4203 GCA_043777915.1 Deinococcales bacterium | reverse complement strand
TCTCGAGCCGACCATCGGCTAAACCGACATAAACGGCTGCCGAAGTTCCACCACAAAAACGTAATGTTCCCTCGAGCATCCGTGTTAATAACTCAGTTACGTTATCTTCGGCACTGAGCGCTAAGGTCAACTGATGCAGCAACTCCAAAGCCTCTAAACTCGAGCCTTGTTGCCATTGCATGGGTTGTGCTGCAAAGTTCATGATGCTGGATAGTTTACCAACAATTTGAGATATAATTGAGTAATTTTACGCATCACATGACAATCTTACGCATCCCATCCGAACTTTATCTGCAACTGCTTACCCAAGCAGCCGCCGCCCGTCCATTGGAAATTGTCGGAATGCTGATTGGAAAAAATAGCAGTATAACGCAAATACTACCCCTACAAAACGTTGCGAGTCTTCCAGAAACCGAATTTGTGGCAGACCCAGAAGGGGTTTTACATGCCCTGAAACACCTTCGCACCCAAGACCTCGAGTTACTGGCGTTTTATCACTCGCACCCAAACGGACCTGCCAAACCCTCAAAGACTGATTTTTTAGAAGCCAAATGGGATGTACCAATGCTGATACTAGACGCAAAAAACCAAGTTATTCGGGCTTGGCAACTGGCAACAGGAGAAGAAATTAGGTTACTGATTGCCAAAAGCCACCCTTAGTTATTTGGGGTAAACTAACCCCCAATGGCACAAGCTCCAGCCCTCGAGTTGCGCTTATTTGGTGTTGGTACAGTCACCAAAGCTGGCGAGGTGATTGTTTTTGCCACCCGCAAAGCCCTTGGCTTACTTGCTTATTTAGCCCTAGAAGGAACAACCACAAGGGGTAAATTATCAGCCCTGCTTTGGTCGGAGATGCCCGAAGAAGCGGCTCGCAATAACTTAAGAAAAGAACTTTTTCGCCTCAAAGAAACCAATCTTGCGCCGCACTTGAACATATTGCCCAATGAAGTGAGCTTAAACAATTTTAACTGCGACCTGCAAACCTTTATTCACCTCGCCAAGCAAAATAACGAAACCGCCCTCGAGTACAACAAGGGCGAATTTTTAGCGGGCATTGAACTCAAAGCCGCCAACGAATTTGAACTGTGGCTCGAGCAGCGCCGTCAAATGTTTAGGCAAGCTGAAATAAGTTTATGGGTCACTCGAGCCAGCCGCTTAGAAGCCCAATCGGATTTTAGAAATGCACTTGAGGCAAAACTGGCACTGGTGCATTTGGATATGCTGCAAGAAGTGTATCACCGTGAAGTGATGCGTTTACACTGGTTACTCGGCGAACAAGCGGCGGCGTTGGAGCGCTTTGACACCTTAGAACGAATCCTAAAAACCGAACTTGGCTTAAAACCACTACCAGAAAGCCTAGAATTACTCAGAAAAATCCAGAAAACCACACCAGAAAAGCCAATCATCCTCGAGCCAAATCTGCAACGCCCCAACCTCAGCCGCCCGCCTTTGGTCGGACGAGAAACAGCTTGGCAGTTTTTAGTGACGCAGCAATCTGCTTTTTGCCTGATTACAGGCGAAACGGGCATCGGAAAAACCCGACTTGTCACCGATTACACAGTCGCTAACGGCGGTTACTTGGGTTTACGAGGCTACGTCAGTGCCGCCAATACCCCGTTTTACCCAATCGCTGAAGCCTTGCGCCGCAGCTTGAGCAACCAGCGCATAGACCCAAGCAGCATGGACACAATCTGGCGCAACGAAATCGCTCGGCTTGTGCCAGAATTTGCTGACCAAGCCCTCAGCCAAGGCTCGAGCCTAGACGGACGTGCCAAATTTATCGAAAGCCTCGCCAGAGCCATCCAAGCAGCCCTGCGCCCAGATGAAACCCTACTTTTAGATGACCTGCACTGGTTTGACCCAAGCAGCCTCGAGTTAATCGCCCACCTGACCAGACACAACAGCAAAATCATTGCCACAGCCAGAGAATTAGAAATCACCGAAAACCCAAGCGCTCAAACCCTCTTGCAAACCTTGGAGCGCGAAGGACACTTAAGCCGTCATGCTTTAATACCCTTAAGCCAAAACCAAACGCAAATGCTATTGCAAACCCTGTCTGGCAGAAATGCACCACTTTTTACTCAGCGTTTGCAAATTGCCAGTGGTGGCAACCCACTTTTAACGCTCGAGACCCTGCAAGGATTTTTTGAAAATGGCAGCTTAAGTCTTGAACCAGACGGCACTTGGAAAAGTGGGATAGATACCCAAACCAACGATTACACCGAATTACCGATTCCTAAAAATGTCCGTGAATTGGTGCTTGGACGCATCACCCACCTCGGGGCAGCCGTTAAACGTATCCTCGAAGTTGCTACGCTTTGTGCCACGCCGTTTGTGTCCGAAGATTTACTGCAATCAAGTGCATTAAGCGAATGGGAAGCATTAACTGCCTTAGAACGTGCCGTCAGCGCCCAACTACTAACCCGAGAACAAAACAAATACCGATTTAACCACGATGTTGTGCGTCGCAGTTTACTCGAGGAATTTACCCCAGAACGCCAAAACCTAATTCATAAACGCCTCGCCGAACAACTGATACGCTCTAACGGCGACCCAAGCCGTATTGCCCATCATCTCGAGCAGAGCGGACGCAGCCAAGAAGCCATTCCGTACCTGATTAAAGCCGCACTTGCTGCCCGAAATTTATTTGCCCATCAAGAAGCCCGTAAGCTCTACGACCACGCCCTCGAGTTAGAACCCGAGCTTGAACACGAATTTAACATTCATGCCCAGATTGCCGATTTAGAACTGACCCTTTTTAACCTCGATGCCCTCGAGCAACACGCCCAAACGATGCAAGCCCTAAGCCATGCCTTACCGCTCGAGTACAGTGTTAAAGCCAGTTTGCTAATCAGTAAAGCCCAATTGTACCGAGGACAATTTACCAAAGCCCTCGAGACCGCCAGCCAAGCCCTTGAAGACAGCACAGGCGAAGCCCGAGCCGAAGCGCTCTTGTTGATTGGTACAGCTTTGGTTGGTGTAGGAAGTGTTTTAGAAGCCAAAGGAAAACTACTTGAAGGTTTACAAATACAAAAACGCGGTTTGATCGCCGCAGAACTTCACTCGAGCCTCAAAGAAGTCTACCGCAGACTAGGGGATTTACCACAGGCACTCGAGCAAGCTGAATATGCACACGGGATTTATAAAACTTTGAAAAATCGTGAGCAAGAAATTACACAATTAGCTCATATCGGACAATTATTAGGCTTGCTTGGACGCACATCAGAAGCCCTTGACCGACTGAAATCTGCTGTACTTGAAGCAAGAAAATGGGGTTTGCAAAGCGTTCTGACAGTTTCCTTGGTATTGCTTTGTGCTGAACAATTGAGGGCTGGTTTTTTCTTAGAAGCTCATGCGCCAATTGAAGAAGGGTTATCGCTGACCAAAGGAAAAATGCTGGCTCGAGAATGCCAATTTAGAGCCATGCTCTCAAAAGCCCAATTTCGTACTGGCGAACTAGGAAATGCTCTACAAAATGCAAAAATCGCACTTCAACTCAGTCAAGGACTTGGCATACAACACACAATTCAACAACTCTGGATGGCAGAAGTATTTATTGCATTGGGTTTTCATCAAGAATCAAAATTACATATTCAATCCGCAGAGCTATTGTTGACGAGTAATCAAAACGATTATTGGATACTGCTCCAGATTCTCAAAGCTGAACTTGCCTTAGCTGACCGACAAACAAAGGTGGCACAAGGTATTCTCCAAGGTATAATGGACTTGTACAGCACAACACGTCTCGAGTACCAAGTTAAAGCTGCTTGTGCCATTGCCCATTTATATTGGTTAAAAAAAGAACCAAATCTGGCAGCTTTACATTTAGAAAAACTCCCTTTGGATTTACCCAATTGGTTAGAACTTCGGGTGTGCAGTTGGCGCGTTGTGCTGGGAATTACAGTTGATCCAAAAATCTTAAAAACCGCAGCAAATTCATTGGAAAAACTTGGTTTTCTCGAGGCGTTGGCGCATCAAGCCCCCAATAATCAACCGTCAAAATTGCACAAACAAATTCATGAAACACGACTTATACTAGAAAAAAGTCTTGAACTAGACCAAACGATACTTTTATCAATCCCAAAGTTTGGAACGTTTTTGGAACACCTAGACAACTAAGTATCTCCCTAAAATGTTCTATGATACATGAATGCCAAAACAACCAACAATTTTTATCAATTTAACACCAGAAGAAGACAAGCA
>JAYWHB010000258.1:0-4204 GCA_043777915.1 Deinococcales bacterium | reverse complement strand
CGGCAAACCAACCAAGCCATACGTTAAAGTTCCGCCTTTCACGGCTGTACCATCACCGCCAAAACGTGCTGTGCGAACCAAAGCCTGTGAGGACTGCTGGGCTTGTCCCTGAATCGAAACCACTGCGGCTGCAACCACCAGCGCAGCCCCGAGCCAACTGAGTTTTGAGCGAACGTTCATACCTTCCTCCTTTGAAACCAAACACCTTGTCTTCTCGAGCCGAAAATTTAAGTTAGAAATCGTTTCAAATAAATCACCGCCTTGCCTTGGGGTCAAGTGCATCACGTAAGCCGTCCCCCACGAAATTAAAAGCCAGTACCGCCACGAAAATAAAGAAGCCTGGGAGTAACATCCACGGTCTCGAGGTAAAAGTCTGCATTCCGCCTTCTTGGGCAACCGCCAGCATCAAACCCCAACTCGAGTTTGGATCACTTATCCCAAGCCCAAGAAAACTTAGTCCTGATTCGGTCAAGATAAACCCCGGAATTAACAAGCTAAACGAGACAATCGCAAAACTGGCGGTGGCGGGCAGAACATGCCTAAAAATAATTCGAGCATCCGCCGCACCAAGCCCACGAGCCGCCATCACAAAGTCTTCTTCGCGTAAGCTCAGCACCTGACCACGCACCGCTCGAGCCACAGGACCCCAACGGATTAAACCCAGAATCATCACCACCACAAAATAAACCACCCCAGACTTGGCATCTAAAGGAAACAGCGCCCGCAGTGCCAGCAGCAAAAATAAACCGGGAATGGTCGCTAGTATCTCGACGATCCGCATAATAAAATCATCCAGCCAACCGCCATAAAAACCAGAAATTGCACCCATCACCACACCGACAATTAGGGATAGGGTAGCAGCCATAATCCCAATCGTCAGCGTTACCCTTGCGCCAAACAGAATCCGGCTAAAGACATCGCGCCCAAGTTTATCTGCCCCCCAAACAAAAAGCGTGGCGGGTTTATCCACCCCAAAGAGCCGCAAGGAAATTTGTGGGTCAAAGCCCGAAGCATTACGCCATGAAACTGGAATCAGGTTAATTGGAAACGGGGTATACGGCTGCCCATTGGTCAAGAGTTTAAGCGGAAAACGCTGGGTGGTGTCTTCTTTGTACTCGAGTTCCAAGGTGTCCAGATTTAGGCTGCTCGAGACATTATAAACAAATGGTAAAGTTAAGTTCTTGGTTTCTGGGTCAATCCAATGTACCTTGGTTGGCGGGGCGTAACTGCGGTCAATTGCACCACGAAAAAAAGATTCAGATTCGCCATAAGGGGAAATAAAATCAGCCATTGCCGCCAAAGCGTAGAAAAACCCCAGCACCCACAAACTCAGCACCGCCAAACCGTGCTTGGCAAATTGAGTCCGCACCACTTGCCCTCGAGACAAGGCTTTGACGGGTGTGTTTTCGGTTAATAAGCTCATGCGTAACGAATCCTAGGGTCAACGAGGGCGAGTAACAAATCCGAAAATAAATTGCCAATCATCAGTAAAATTGCCGATAAGACCAATAAACCCATGACCACATACAAATCTTGTTGTTGAATCGCAATTACAAAACCGGGCGTGATTCCGGGCCACCGGTAGACAAACTCGACCAAACCCGCACCTGTAACAAGCTCGGGCAGAATTGTGCCAAGCCCAGACACCACCGGACCAATCGCATTACGCAGCACATGCTTATAGGTCACAACCCGTTCAGATAAACCCTTAGCTCTGGCAGTGCGTACAAAATCGGCTTTGAGAAACTCGAGCATCTGACTGCGAACCACCCGCACTAGACTGGATAAACCCGAGGTTGTGACCACAATGGTCGGCAAAACCAAATGCCAAGCGCGGTCAGTCATCTGTTGCCACCACGGTAAATTGTCGTAAATCTCGGTGGTTCGCATCCCACCAACTGGAAAAATTAAACCGTTTTTGAGGTCATAGGTCAAAAACTCGAGTATCGGCTTGTACCACGCATCTGTCTTCGCAACTTGTCGCAAATCGGCTTGGAAGGCGAGGACACCAACGATCAGAAGCAGAATAAAAAAGAAATTTGGCAGTGCCAGACCCATGATGCTTAAAAAACTCACGACTTTATCGCCATTGCTGTACTGTTTTGCCGCCTGATAAATGCCTATCGGAATGGCTAAAACATAGGTCAGCACCAAAGAAATAACCACCAGACTGAGGCTATTCCAAATTAAAGGCACAATAATATCTGATACTGGCGAGCGGTAAGTAAACGACTCCCCCAAATACCCAAGGGTCAGGATTCCCCAAATCCAACGAAAATACTGGACAATAATCGGTTGATCCAAGCCAAAATTCTGACGCAGCCGCTCGAGTTGCCCCGCATCGGCATTTGGGTCAAGCGCAAAACGGTCGGTGAAATCACCGGGGGTCAGTTGAATAATCATAAACGCCAAAAGTGTCGCTCCGATAAAGGTCGGCACAATTTGCAGTAAACGTTTTGCCACGTATTGAATCACACATCACCTGTTTGAATCGCGTACTCATGAAAAATAGCTGCCGCGTATTTGATACCTTGAATAAAGCGTGCTATTGGCATGTTTTCGTTTGGTCCATGCAGATTATTTTCTGGCGCACCAAAGCCAGACAACACCGCCGGATGGGGAATGGCGAGCATGATAATCCCCTGAATGCTGACCCCATGCACCACTGGCTGTACCCCAAAAACCCGTTCGGCAGCTTTGAAAGTGGCTTGGGAAATGGCTTCTCGAGATGAGACTTTATAGGGGTTTTTACGGGCATTGACCAAGACAAGCTCGACATCATCAAAACCATGTTTGATCATGTGCTGTTCGAGTTTCTTAAATTGCTCTGACGGCTCGAGACCGGGTGGGCAACGAAAATCCATTTTGACCACGCCCTCGGCGGGAACAATCGTTTTAGAACCCTCGCCAGCATAACCAGAGCTAAAACCGCAGATGTTGGCACTTGCGCCGTAATGGGCGCGTTTCAGGATTTCAAAATCATCTTCGGTGGATAAGTGCTTCGCGCCCATCTGCCGCATAAACTCGGTACGGTCAAAGTATTGTTGTTCGTCGCGCAAGAACTCGAGGTCGTATTCATCGGGTGGGATGAGGGTGTCATACCAGCCATCAACTTTAATCACGCCAGTCGCGGGGTCGGCAATGCTGGATAAACATTCAATTAAACGCCACGCTGGATTTCGCAGCATTTGCGCCCGCCCAGACCATGTGTCTTGTTTGAGGGTCTTGCAGCGCAACTCAACATACAAAATCGCCTTAATCCCAAGATGCACTTCTGGGCGCAAACTGGTGCGGTTGACCCCGCCATCTAAGCCAATGCTGGCATCGCACGCCAAGCGGTCTTTGTGTTTGTAGACAAAATCCTCGAGATGCGGACTGCCAATTTCTTCTTCGCCCTCGAACAGATATTGCAAATTCACAGGTGTACCACCCATGACAGCGCGGTAAGCCTTGGCAGCTTCGACAAAGGCGAGGCAGCCACTTTTGTTATCGGTTGCACCACGGGCATAAATAATGCCATCGCGTATATCTGCGCCCCACGGGTCGGAATGCCACAACTCGAGCGGCTCGGGTGGCTGGACATCGTAATGCCCATAACAAAGTAACGTTTTGGCGTTGGGGTTGCTCGAGGATTCAGTACCGAGCAGCACTTCGGGTCCACCCTCGGTGGGCAGGATTTCGACATCTTTTACGCCGTCTTCGAGCATCAGGTCACGCAACAATTGGGCGCATGGCTCGAGACCGATGTTTTGGGCGCTGACCGATGGTTGGCGCAGGAACGTCTGCAAATCCTTGACGGCATTTTCGGCGTGGTCATCTATGTATTTGAAGACTTGCTCGAGGGTGGCTTCAGACATAAACGTTTCCTCTAACCCTCTCCCCCAACCCCTCCCCCGCGCTGCGCGGGGGAGGGGCGTTCAAGCGAAGCGCAGAACCGGGGAGAGGGTTGCCCGCACATTGGTTTTCAATCACTGAGAACCACCTCAGCTTGTTGCACTCCACCTTTTTGGCTCGAGACAACAATGTTGATTTTCGCGTCTGGCTTGGCTTTAACCAACCATTCCACAGGTCGGGCAGTGCGTCCCCATTTTTCGCCCCACGGCGACCATTGGTATTTGCGTCCGTTGCGTCCCGCCAAATGCCCAACATCGGCGGTGCTATCACCCATCAGCAATTCGGCATTCTCGAGGTGAAGCGTGGCTTT
>JAYWHB010000257.1:0-11947 GCA_043777915.1 Deinococcales bacterium | reverse complement strand
CAAGATAAACGATGCGTTGAATCGTTTGGGTCATGTGGTCGGGCTTGGACGCAACGGAATTCGGGCTGGTTTCTTTTTGGGTGTAAAGGCACTGGTGATCGTGGCACGTACCAGTTCACCGTCACCAACAGTCACAGTCACAATTGCGCCTTCAGGCAGTTTGCCGCGCTCGAGGACAATCACGCCATCTTTGACCACACCACGATAAGCCTTCATGGTTTTATTCTAGCAGTTCTTGGGTGTGGCTCGGTGAGTTTTGGCTCAATTTGGTCTTTTGACCAAGAAAAATAGCTGTTGGTCGGTTACAATGTGGCTATGGAAGAAGTTAATCAGCGTCTGCTTTCCGAACGTGCCAAGCGTCTAGCCAAAGAGAGTCTGCAAGACAATGAAATCCCTCTCGAGATGGTGCTTTTGCATGTTGGTGGCGAACAATATGCGCTTGAATTAACACGCTTAAAGGCAGTTTTACCTGCCGAAATCACCACTTTGCCACTTGCGCCGCGTTCGGTAGCGGGGGTGATGAATGTGCGTGGTGAGATTGTCAGTGTGCTTGATTTAGCGGCTTTACTTAAATTTGAACGCGACGAAAAAGCAGTGGCTTCGGTGGTTTTGACCGAAACCAAGTTTGGTTCGATAGGTCTGAGGATTACAGGTGTTCCAGAGTTGTATCAGGCGTTTTTAAGTCAGTTGTCGCCCGCTCTGTCGGGGCGCGATTCGGTCAAAGGTGTCTTTAATGGGCGGGTGGCTTGGCTTGATGTGGATGCGCTTTGTGGTGGTTTGGATTTATGAAACTTTGGCAATGGTTTGAAAACCTATCACTGCTTGTTAGACTCATTGTTCAGAGTATATTGATTATTGTGCCATCCATGATTTTAGCGGGTTGGCTGTTTTCGAGTTCAATTGATAGTGTTATTGAGCGTTCGGCGGGTAATCAAGTACGACAATTGGCATTTAATGCAGCCGATAAACTAGACCGCAATTTATTTGAACGCTACGGTGACGTTCAAGCCTACGCCAAGTCATCGGCGGCAATCAGCTTGGATCGAGTTCAAATCGAACGTTGGATGGAAATCATGCTGACCACGTACCGCCCGATTTATCGTTTGATGCTGGCAAGCAATCTTCAAGGACAGGTGATTGCCAGTTATGGGGTCAACAACGATGATATGAACCCAAGTTCAGCTTGGCGTAAAATTGACACTTCAAGCCTAAGAGGTCTTGATGTATCCAATGAATCTTGGTTCAAAGAAGCCGTTTCGAGCAAGATGGTGGATGGTTTAGCTGTGGTGCGTGATGTTGCCCCAAATCCTATTATGGAGCGCTTATATGGCAAGAAAAAATCGGTCGCCATGACTTTTTCTGCACCAATTCGTAATCCCAAAGGACAAATTATTGGTGTTTGGCACAATTTTTTTAATTGGCAAGTGGCTAAAAATATTATTCAGGAAGTTCAAGACCGAGCCATTAAAGATGGGTACTCGAGTACCCGTTTTTTATTAGCAGATGAGTCGGGTTTATTACTATACACGCCAACCGACAGATATGCTTTTGAACGCAACATCAAAACCTTTATTTCTTATGTGGCTTCACGTTCAACCACCGAGGGTTTTGTTAAAGCCAGAGATTTTTCTAATCCTGAACTGACCTTGACCTCCCCGGGTTTGGTTGGTTTTTATGTTTCCAAAGGCTACTCGAGTTACGCTGGGGTCAAATGGCTGGTTTTGTCGAGTCTTTCATCTGCCGAAGTCCAATCCGAAGGCGCGATTCTTAATCAAATCCTGACTCTTTTACGGGTTGGTACGTTGGCAGTGGTCATTTTTGTTCTGTGGCTTTCAGCAAGTTATATCACCCGCCAAGTGCGCGAATTAACCATCAATGCCGAAGGTCTGGCGCTTGGGCGTTTAGACCAAAAACTGGGGCGGACTGGACAAGATGAAATTGGGCGTTTAACCAGTTCTTTTCATCATATGGTCACTTATCAGCGTGAAATGGCGGGAATAGCCAATGGTATTTCTCAGGGGAATTTAGCCCAGTCCTTTACCCCGAAATCTGAACACGATGAGCTTGGTGTGGCTTTTGCCCTGATGTCCAAGAATCTGCGTCAACTCTTAAGTGCCGTTTCAAGCAGCAGTTCGGCGGTGGCGGCTGCCTCGAGTCAAATTCTGGCAACCTCGGCGCTGCAAGCCAGTGGAGTACATCGGCAGAGCGCAGCCGTGGCGCAAACCAGTGCCACCGTGGAACAGGTGCGAAATAGTTCTGACCAAGCCGTGGGGATTGCCATGACTGTTTCCGAGAGTGCTTCAAGTGCCTCGAGTGTGGCAGCGGCTGGGGTCGAAGCTGCCAATCAAGCCAATCAAGGGATGTCGGAAATTCGCGCTCGAGTCCAACAAATTGCCGAAAATATTCTGGCGTTATCTGAACAAACCCAACAAATTGGCGATATTATTGCCACCGTCAATGACATTGCTGACCAGAGTAATCTGCTTGCCCTAAACGCTGCCATCGAAGCCTCCCGTGCCGGCGACCAAGGCAAGGGTTTTGCCGTGGTTGCTCAAGAAATCAGGTTGTTGTCCGAACAATCTAAAGCCGCTACAGGTCAGGTCAAATCTATTCTCGGCGAGATTCAACGTGCCACCAACAGCGCCGTCATGACCACCGAACAAGGCATTAAAGTAGCAGATGTCGGGGTCGAAAGTATTGCTCGGGTTTTAACCGTCATCGAGGATTTACAAAGCACTGTTCAGTATGCAGCTCACAATGCCCAGCTTATTTCGGCTTCGGTGCGGCAACACAGCGCGGGAATGGAACAAATCACGGGGGCAATGCAGAGTATTGGCAGTTCGACCAAGGATAATTTAAGCAGCGCTCAGAATACCAGGGCGGCTGCCGAATCACTGGCTGAACTCTCGAGCCAATTACGCGGTATGGTAGAGCAGTACCAGACTTAATTTAGTGATTGAGGTGAAAATGACAGATGCTTTGACTCAAAATCTTGGACATGAATTTGCCTTGTACTTAAAGGCAGTCACCGAGGCTGCTGATTTACCAAGTGCTTTTTTAGCTTTGCATCGGGCGCGAGTTGTGGCTCGAGCCGGCAACCATGAACTCGAGTCTTACCTGATGCAGCTTGAAATGGGCAATCAGGTTAGCCCTGTGTCGGCTTTGCAAACACTTTGGTCTGAGGCTTGGCAACCGCATCGTTACCGTCAGTTAGCGCAAACCGAATTAACCCAAAGGCTCGAGTTGTTACAATCTGCTGGTAGTAAAGAAGCGGCTCGGCTCGAGATTCATCGGGCGCGAGTGGTTTTACAAAGTGCAGGCTTGGAGACTGAATTACAGATTTTTTTAAGTCAACTGGCAGCAAATCAAACACCCACGATCAGTTCACCAGAAACCTCGCTTTGGTTGGGCGCTTGGAATCGCTTTGCCAATGTTTCGATTTCCCTAGACCCAGATGCACCAAAAAATTGGCAATTGGTTTTTGCCCAAGAATTAGCCCAGCGTTTAACGGCGTTGCGTCAAGCCAAAGACCCAAAAGCCATGCGTTTAGAAATTCACCGTCTGCGGGTGGCAGCCAGAGCCGTCCAAGATGGCTTAGAGCCAGAACTAAAACGTTTGGAGTTTGGCGAAACCAACACGGTCACGGATTCGCGCCTCAAAGCTGCCCTGCCTGTGTCTCGAGCCAGTCCAGAGCCTGTGTCTCGAGCCAGTCCAGAGCTTCGAGCCAGTCCAGAGGTACGCCCCGAAAATACCCGTCGGGACAGCGCCCCAAGTCTGGTCTCACAGAGCATCATGCCACCAATGAACCGTTCAACCGACCAAAATGCCACTTTGGAAGGTTCGGCTCGAGCCGTTGCCCAAGAATCGGTGCGGGTTTCGGTGGCACGCCTCGATTCGCTTCTGGCACAAGCCGGTGAACTGACGGTTGGGCGTATCCGCATCGAAGAACGCCTTCGGGATTTGCGGGATTTACTTGGACGGCGCAACCTTGAACGGCGCAACTCGAGACATTCACGCACCCTGCGGCGGCGTTTACAAGGTCTAGCCGATGAAAACCGTGATGTTGCTGCGGTGCTTGGTTTACTCGAAACCAGCGAAGAGAACACCCGTCGGGCATTGGATAAACTCGAGGATGTCTTAAACCGTTTGGCTGGCGATTTAGCCCAACTGCGGACGGTCAACACCACAATAGAAGATGAAGTCCTGAGTGTGCGTTTACTGCCTGCCGCGATGTTATTTCCGCCACTCGAGCGTTTGGTGCGTGACCTTGGGCAGCAACTCGGTAAACAAGTGCGTTTAATTACCTTGGGCGGTAGCATTGGCATAGACCGCAAAATTCTTGAAGGGCTGCGTGACCCGTTAATGCACATGATTCGCAACGCCGTAGACCATGGTTTAGAACTGCCCAATGTGCGCGGGGAATTGGGTAAACCCAGTGAAGGCACAATTACCTTATCGGTCAACTCGAGCGGCGGCATGGTCACACTGAACTTGTCCGACGATGGCAACGGCATGGACGCACAGCGAATCCTCAAAAAAGCCGAGGAAAAAGGGATTATTCAAAGTGCGCTGACTTACGACCCGAAACTGGCGCTAGACCTGATTTTTGAACCCGGTTTTAGTACGGCTGCCGCCGTGACCGATGTTTCTGGGCGCGGTGTTGGCATGGATGTGGTGCGGCAAAATATCCGAGCTTTAAGTGGAACAGTCAGTGTGCAGAGCCAATTGGGGGCTGGAAGTCATTTTGTGATGCGTGTCCCAGCCCAACTTGCCACGGTGCGGGTCTTGTTGGTGCGGGTCGGACACGACAGCTTTGCTGTGCCAACTGCCAGTATTGAACGCACTGGACGGGTCAAAGTCGAGGGGATTCATCAACTCGAGGGACGCAGTGTGATTATCTTGGAGGGTCGTCCGATTCCACTGGTCGAACTCGGCAGTGTCATGGATGTACCATTTGAAGCTGGCGAGTCTTGGACACCATACTTTATTTTGCGCCGCGACGATGACCGTTTGGCTTGTACCGTGGATGCCATGGTTGGCGAACAAGAAGTGGTGGTTAAAAAATTATCGTACCCACTCGAGAAATTTGCACCACTCGAGGGCGCGGCTGTGTTAGGCAGTGGGCAATTGGTTTCGATTTTATCCAGTACCCACCTAATCGAACGCGGTTTACGGCGTGAAATCCGTGTGCGCCGCGACCTTAAAATTGCACCAACTGTGGCAGCCCGAGTCCCACGAATTATGGTGGTGGATGACAGCATCACCAGCCGAACTTTGGAACGCAGCATTCTCGAGGCAGCAGGCTTTGAAACGATTACAGCCGTCCATGGCGCTCAAGCCCTCGAGTTTTTACGCCGTGGTGAGCATGTGGACTTGGTTGTGTCCGATGTTGAAATGCCAGAACTCGATGGTTTTGGTTTAACATCTGAAATCCGTCGTGACCCGCGTCTAGCCCAAATACCTGTTATTCTGATTACCAGCTTAAACGCCCCTGAACACAAGGAGCGCGGCGCAATGGCAGGCGCAGATGCCTATATTGTCAAAGGAGAATTTGACCAAGGTGTTCTTCTCGAGACAATTAACCGCTTGTTATGAGGCGAAAGGCGAAAGTAGAAGGCAAAAGTAAAAACCTTAACCCATCAACCCAAAGCCTTTTAACCCCTTCGCCTTTCGCCTTTCGCCTGCTGTTTCGCCTTTTGCCTGCTTCTCCCACTATCCGAAAGTCCATATCCATTTCTCTCTTAAACAAGGTATCTTTTAACGCTTTATGCAGCCATCCAGCCCCCTAAAACGAATCCGAGTCCTTGTTGTAGACGACTCCAGTGTGCAACGCCGAATGCTGGTCAGTCTGCTTGAGTTAGACGGTGGTTTTGAAGTGATTGGCACTGCCAGCAACGGGGCAGAAGCTGTGCCAATGGCGCTTAGGTTACAACCCGATGTGATTACAATGGATTTACGAATGCCAATCATGGATGGCTTAGCGGCTTCCGAAGCAATTATCGAACAAGCCCCAATTCCAATTTTAATGGTCACAAGTAGTGTCTCTAAAGACGACCAACGCCTTGTTGCCAAAGCGATTGCGGCGGGGGTACTCGCAATAATTGCTAAACCCAATATCCACACCGACACCCATGAATTTCTGCGGATGGTGCGGGGTATCTCTAAGGTTAAAGTGATTCGCCGCAAACCACAACCCAAACCCGCCCCAAGTGCCTTATCCAGAACGGTGATTGCTGAACCGATTACGTTGCCTTTTGAACGGCGCAGCAGCAACAGCACTGCCACACGCCTCAGTCCAGCCATTTTGCCATCCAGTGTAACTCGGGTCAATATCATTGGGATTGCCTCGAGTACCGGCGGACCCCAAGCCCTCGAGCCATTATTAACCCGTTTACCCGCCGATTTTCCTGTGCCAATTATTATTGTGCAACACATTGTTGAAGGTTTTGCCGCCAGTTTAGTCGAATGGTTACGCCCACTTTGCGCCCTGCACATAGACCTTGCCCAAATTGGTAGCCCTGTCAAACCGGGGATTTGGATTGCGGGTGGTGGCTCACATCTTGTGGTACGCGAAGGGTTATTTCACTCGAGTATGGAAATGCCCGTTTCGGGGCAGCGCCCCAGTGGAACAGTTTTGTTTCGCAGTTTGGTGCGTGAATACCGCAACAATGCAATCGGGGTGATTCTTTCTGGTATGGGCGACGATGGCGCGGCTGGACTTGAAATGATGCAAAAGGCTGGCGCAGCCATTCTTGCCCAAGATGAAGCAAGTAGTGTCATTCACAGTATGCCAAGCAGTGCCATCCGTAAAGGTGTGGTACATCATGTCATGCCGCCGCTCGAGATTGCCAATACTTTAATAGATTTTGCCAGACGAGCCAGACCCGATTGGATACCGCCGACTTAAATCTATTCCAAAGTATAGTGATTGTAGCCAACCCGTGATGATACTCTTTTGAAGTTAGGGAGACATCATGAAAAAACATTGGTTACTCGGCGCAAGTGTTGCTGCCGTTATCGCAGGCTTGAGTGTTCAAAGTAGCGCTCAAGTTCAAGGACTTAAAATTATTGCACCAGCCGCCGTTGGTGGTGGTTGGGATCAGACGGCTCGAGCCATTAAAGCTGTGCTGGATTCGACTAAACTTGCTGATGAAGTCGAAGTGGTCAATATCCCCGGTAGCGGTGGCACAATTGGCTTAAATCAATTTGTCAACTTAAAAGGCGATGAAAACACCCTGATGGTCATGGGCTTAGTCATGGTTGGGGCAATTCAAACCAACAATTCAAAAGCCAATCTCGATATGGTCACACCAATTGCTCGTTTGACTGGCGAATACGAAGTAATTGTTGTGCCGAGCAGCAGCAAAATAGACAGTCTTTCTGAGTTTATTAGCGCTTGGAAAGCCAATACCAGTAATTTTGTGATTGCTGGCGGTAGTGCTGGCGGCACAGACCATATTGCGGTTGGTTTACTCGGGCAAGGGGCTGGGATTGACTTAAATAAAATAAAGTACCAAGCATTTTCTGGCGGCGGTGAAGTGGTCACGGCGATGCAAAATAACCAAGTCTCGGCTGGCGTTTCAGGGTTATCTGAGTTTCTGCCCTTAATCGAAGCTGGCAAACTTCGGGCTATCGGAATCACCTCGGCTAAGCGCCTTGCTGGAGTCAACATTGCTACCTTCAAGGAACAAGGCGTGCGTTTAGAACTTGCCAACTGGCGCGGTATTGTTGCGCCACCACGAATCAGCAACGAGCGCCGCCGCGAATTGATCAACATGATGAACCGTTTAAGCGCTTCAGACTTGTGGCAAAGTATTCTTAAACAAAAAAGCTGGCTAGACCTGTACCAAAGTGGTAGCCGTTTTGATGTTTTCCTCAAACTCGAGGATGAAAAAATCACCAACACCCTACGAGGTATTGGGGTAATCAAATAGGATACTCCTGTGCGTCAGCAAATCATGCAGCCTTAAACCAGAAATTGTTGAATTAAAATCCTTAAACTCGAGATTAAACTGCTTATGTTGGCAGTGGTCTCGAGTTTTAGTCTATCCAAAGTCTTTTTAGCCCGAGTTAAACTGCTGTTGTTTATAACAATAAAGTCGTGTACCCAAGCTGTTGCCCAAGGCTTTTATCAAGGCATACTTTGTACCAAAAAATTGTAAGACAAATCATGATTGGGTGTGATTAAAAACCCGTCCTACTCGAGATTTGATGTAAACTGTCAGACAATGGCAGACAACTCGAGAATGATTCTGATAACCAATGTGGCGCGTGCTTTGTGCCGCAAGCGCCAAGCTGTCACCTTGGCGACTCGAGTCACTTGGCTTGGTTTACCGCAAGTTAGCCCTGAGACCAATGGTTTATTGGTTTTAGAAAAAAACGCAGAAACGCTGGCGCGGGGTGTTTTCCAAATGGGCAAATTGGTATATCTCACGGCTCAAGGGCAAGAGAACCTTGAGGCGGTGGCTGCGCTTGGGACAGCTTCATTTGATGCCCTGTACTACCCGCTCGAAATTCCTGCTCAGGCTTTATTGTGTGCGACTGTGGCAGGTGAAGCCCTCGAAGTTGGGGTTTCTAAAGTGCTAAATCAAGAAACTTTAGAACAAGACTTGCAACTTGATTTGTTTGATGGAGCGCTCTTGCTCGAGTTGGGCGTTCAATCCATTGCTGTGCGAATACAAGGTTCGCAACTGAGTTTTTCGCAAGACCTGAGTGCTGTTCCAACCCGTTATCGTTGTACAAAAATCAAGTGGCTCGAGACCAATTTGCCTGCTTTGACTGCCATGCCTGTTGGTGTTGCGCCACCAGCTTCCGAGCGCTTGGAGTTGATGCTTACCCAATTTGAAGGGCTGATTCGTTTGTATTTGGGTTTAGAAGCCCCAGCCGTGATGCAAGCCACTCGCGCTGAAGTGCTGGGATTAAATGAACAACAGGTCTTGGAAAAACTGAAAGCTCAACTGCAACGCATTGGCTCGAGTGCTGTTCTGGATTTTGAAGCAAGAATTAGACGTTAAATCGGAGGTTGGTATGAAAATTGTGTATGGTGTCATTGCAATTGTTTGGGGTGTTTGGTTGTGGCTAAGTTTTACGCCCTCAATGGCTTCGCAACGCGGTTGGGGTGTGGCAGTCAGCACTTTTTCTCTGATGCTGTTTCTGCTGCTTTTAAGTCGTAAAGGTGAAGGGATTGCCAGAACTTTTACGATGCTGATGGGATTTGGTTATGGCGCTCACTTTCTTGGCGATTTGTTGTACCAAGTCTACCCTCCTGCCGATACCCTTGGTTTTGCCGATACTTGGTATTATGTCTCGTATGCTTTATTTATTGCCGCAGGGGTAGTTGGTTTGTTGTTCTTGGCAGAATTAACCAAGCGTTCCGTGACGCTACAATTTATCTACAGTGCGGTTTTTGGCTTACTTATTTCTGGGCTGTACTATCTTGTTTTTGGTCAGGCAACTTGGCGTGAAGCCACCGATAACATTGCGCGTTTTACCTACTTACTCGATGTTTTGTTGGTCGGGATGTCCAGTGCCATTGGCTACTTATTCTTCACCCTTGCCCGCCGCAGTTGGGGTGGAATGTATGCCCAATTGTTTATTTTGCCCGCCGCAGGTTTATCTTTTGCAGTTATCGCCGATATGGTTTTTGCAGCGCGTCGTAGTTTAGATTTGTACCAACCCGGAGATTCAAGTGACTGGATTAGGTTACTCGGACAAAGCCTGATTCTGCTGTTTATCGCTTTGGCTGATTAAATAGCATTCTCGAGTATTAACCGTGCCGAATTAAATTGGCAAATTTAACATGGGCTTCATGCGAAGCGCTTTCGGCAACCACATGGGCATGGAGTGGTTTACCAATTAAGTACAAATCGCCTAGTAAGTCGAGGGCTTTGTGGCGCACAGGTTCGTCTTTGCCACGCAGCAAGATGTTTGTGCCTTCGTCTTCAAAGACAACTGCATTTTCGCCGTTAAAGCCCATGCCGCGCCCTTGGGTGAAAAGGCGGTCTAATTGGTACTGAAAGCCAAAGGTGCGGGCATCAAGTAAGTTGTGCCAGTCGCCGCGTACCCCTGTCCAGCTTTGCATTCCAATGCGGGGGTGGGCAAAACCAATTTTTACAGTGATACGAAGTGGTTCGTCGGGGCTGGCTGGCTCGAGTCCGACGTACCCTTCGCGCACTTCGGCAACCGCTTCACGGCTGGGGCTGATGGGGGTTGGCATTGGGTCTGGGACAACATCGCGCAGCACATGATACCAACCCAAGGCACTGCCATCTAAAATAGGAATTTCTTCGCCCTGAACTTCGATGATAAAACCAGTCCAATGATTGAGGATGTATAAAGCAGCCAGTAAATGTTCGACCGTGGAAACAGTCACACCACCAGCACTTATTTTGGTCGCAAGATAAGTATCTAAGACATTTTCTGAGACAAGTGGGATTTCGGTATTCCCGACCCGTAAGCGCACTGGCTCGAGTGGAGTCAAATGAAAACGGACTCGGCTGGTTGCACCTGTATGGATGCCCGGTCCGCTGATCCAAGCGCTTGTACCACGCCCCGACCAAGGAAGAAGATCGAACTTTTTGAGTCTTTCAAGGTGTTGTTCGATGACCATGCCTGATTTCTTCCCCTTCCGCAAAGAGATAATAGCACCTGAAACTACATTTCTGCATCGATCAGTTGTCACCCTGTTGGGTGACAGCCTTGGGTGAGGCTTGCTCGAGTTGCTTGAGGCGTTTTTCATAATCCTCTAATCTACGCATTTGCGCCTCGAGCCTTAATTGGTCTTTGATTGGTTGGGCTGGCTCGCCACGCCAGACTTCACCGGCTGGAATGTCTTTGGAAAGCGCACTGCGAGCCGTCAGCACCGCACCTTTACCGATACGGCAATGCCCAATCGTACCAGTTCCGCCCCATAAAACTGCGTCGTCTTCGATAATCACACTGCCGGTTAAACCGACTGCACCGATTAAAATAACATTTTCACCCAATTGGCAATTATGGGCAATCACGCAACTTGGTCCAATTTTAGTACCACGTCCAATGCGGGTTGGCTCGAGTGTCCCTCTGTCTATAACGGTATTGACACCAATCTCTACATGGTCAGCAATTTGTACCGTGCCAATTTGTTCTTGGCGAATAAAACCATCGGCTGTGCGATGGAAACCAAAACCATCTGCCCCAATCACCGCTCCACTTTGTACCAGCACCCCATTCCCAAGCTGGCAATCATGACGAATCGTGACCCGTTCATGCAGTAAGCAACCCTCACCCAGACTTGAACGTTCACCAAGACTGGAATATGCGCCAATAATGCTGCCAGCGCCAATACTGGTGTTGGCTGCAATCACTGCAAAAGCCCCGATTTGCACATCTGGGGCAAGAATTGCACTTGGGTGAATTTTTGCACTTGGGTCAATACCCAGACCCTCGAGCGGAAGCGCAAAAACCCGCAGCAACTCGAGCCAAGCCACTTCGACATCGGGTACACGAATCAAGGTTTTTGTGGTCTCGAGCGGTAAGCCTTGGGCAAGCACCAACACTTCGGCAGCACTGGACAGGGCTTTTTCCAAAGCGGTTTTTTCGCGCAGCACACAAACCAAGTCATTGTCCCCAGCCACTAGCGGGTCAGCTAAACGCCCAATCGGAGCATCTATGCCGTGCAATTCACCGCCCAGTAAGGTGGCGACTTCGGCTCGAGTTTTTGGTTGGCGACTGATATGAAATGGTTTTTGATGCACCCAGATACCCCTTTATTTCAAAACTGTGGTTCAATCACTTCTGAACTGTTATATCAATATAACCCCAACCCATCACAGGAACGTCAAAACGTTCAATTCCAACAATCCGAGGCTCATCTGCTAGGGTTTCGACCACCAAATCCGAATCCTTAATTCGGCTTTTTAAGCGCTCCAATAGCTCTTCAAGTGTCAGAATACCATCCCACGGGTCA
>JAYWHB010000256.1:0-4210 GCA_043777915.1 Deinococcales bacterium | reverse complement strand
TCGTCTTCACTGAGCTTAAATTCGGGGGCTGGTCGTGACATATTTTAGTCTAACCGATAAAAAGAGATCACTTACTCTCTTCGCGTTATTGGTACTACAGTGTTACAGTGTCTCATTTCTTGGCTGGCGCGAGTAGCCCGACAGGTGCTGTTTTACGAGCAAGAAGCGCGAGTAGCCCGACAGGTGCTGTTTTACGAGCAAGAAGCGCGAGTAGCCCGATAGGTGCTGTTTTACGAGCAAGAAGCGCGAGTAGCCCGATAGCGACCCAAGCCCGAAGGTGCTGCTTTAGGGTCAAGAAGGTGCTGTTTTATGAGCAAGAAGCTCGAGTTTTAGCGTAGACTGAAAACCATATGATTGCACAGGTTGTCGGCTACGGAATGATTGATGGACTTGGGAATAATCCAAAAGACTGCTTTGCCAACATGGTTAATGACCAAGATTTTGTGACTGACCTGAGTTTTTTTGTCAATGGGCAAATCACCAGAGGGATTCAAGTTGATTATACAACTTTGCAGTTACCAACTGATTTTTCGGATAAGGGAATCACCCAAACCCAGCGCTTAGCCATGCACGCCACGGCTCAAGCCATTACCCATGCCAATTTACCACATAGCTCTAATGTTGCCGTAATTCTATCCACAGTCAGTAATGATGCCGAATTTATCGAAGAATACTTTTCTAAGTTTATCGAGAACCGCAGGGTCAGTCCTCGAGCCGTGGTCAATCGTTTACCCGATATTGCTTGCAATCAAATTGCTTGTCATTACGATTTTCGTGGGGTTTCGTATTCGCTTTTTGCTTCGTGCAGCACTGGTTTAATGTCTATTGACAGTGCCATGAAATTGCTCGAGGACTACGATTATGTGGTGGTTGGTGCTGCCGACGCGGGGTGTTTTGGTTTTTCGATGAAGTATTTTGCTTATATTGGAGCTTTGGGTAATTTTAGTGCGCCTTTTGATGTTTCCCGCAAAGGTTTTTGCATGGGTGAAGGGGCTGGTACACTGATTTTACAAAGTGCCGATAAAGTCAAAGAGTATGGCAGTACCGTTTATGCCACGCTTTATCCTGTTGGCATGGCATCGGACGCTTATGATGCGACTTTTCCACATCAGGACGGACGGGGGGCAATTTTAGCCATAGATAAAGCCATGAAGCACATTCCAAGCAACGGAATTCACGCTGTCAATGCCCATGCGACTTCAACCCCGATTGGCGACGCAGTGGAATATAAGGTCTTAGCCGAAAAATTTCCTCATATTCCGATTTATGCGCCAAAAAGTAAAATCGGGCATACCTTGGCTGCTTCTGGGATTCTCGAGACGATTTATGCGATTGAATCCATGCGTCATGGAGTTATTCCGCAAATTCATAACTTAAAACATTGTGATTTTTTGCGTGAAGAAGGCAAGCTGAATTTCACCTCGAGCCAATTTGGTGCTGAACCGACCTTGAGAACCCTAAAAAACTCCTTTGGCTTTGGTGGCAAGTGCGCCTCGATGGTGATTGAGGTAAAAACAGGCGAAAGGCAAAAATAGGCAAAGGGCGAAGGTTAAAAGGCAAAGGTTTTTACTTTCGCCTTTCGCCTTTTGCCTTTCGCCTCTCTTTAAGGCGTAAACTCATTCCAATGAAGCCGAAATTTTCCTATGCTTGGGTTGTCGTGGCAGTCACGGCAGTGGTCTTGTTGGTCACGGCTGGCGCTCGCAGTGCGCCGGGGGCTTGGCTAATCGAAATGGAACGGGACACGGGCTGGTCGAGGGCGAGTTTATCCTTGGCAACTGGTCTGGGCTTAATTTTATTTGGTTTGGGTGGTCCTATTTCTGGTTTGCTGATGGCAAAATTGGGGGTTCGGGCAGTCACCGCCGCCAGTCTAATCATCACAGCCCTCGCCATGTGGCTTTCAAGCCGAGTGCAGACCCAACTCGAGTTAAATCTGTTCTTTGGGTTGTTGTCTGGCATTGGTACGGGTTTGGTTGCCAGTGTGCTTGGGGCGACCATTGCCAACAGGTGGTTTGTTGAACGGCGTGGTTTGGTAACCGGGATTTTTGGGGCAAGTACCAGTGCTGGGCAGTTGGTCTTTTATCCGCTTTTGACAACATTGGCAGTTAATATCGGTTGGCGCTCGAGTGCCTTGATTCTCGCCAGTATTACGATTGCGATTCTTGTGCCAGTCTTATTTTTAATGCGCTCTGACCCGTCCGAGGTTGGGCAGCGTCCGCTTGGGGCTACTTCGGATACACCATTAACACCACCCCAAGCTGATTTGGGCATCATGACCAAGGCTTTGCGTCACCCTGATTTTTGGTTGTTAGCAATTACTTTTTATATTTGTGGAGCAACCAGCAATGGTTTAATCGGACAGCATTTAATTCCTCATGCGGTCGATCATGGGCTAACCCAACCTCTAGCAGCCGGTGTGGTGGCTTTAATGGGGGCTTTTAATTTTGTTGGCACGATTGCTTCGGGATGGCTGACCGACAGGTACGACCCGCGCCGCTTGCTTTTGGTGTATTACTTTTTTCGTGGTGTTAGCCTGCTTTTTTTACCTTACATGCACGACCTTGGTGGACTGAGCATTTTTGCGGTGCTATTTGGCTTGGATTACATTGCAACTGTTCCACCTACCGTGATGTTGGTGGCAAAAACCTTTGGACGACACAATGTTGGTATTGTTTACGGTTGGGTTTTTGCTGCCCATCAACTAGGCGCAGCCATGGCAGCTTGGATTGGTGGTGTAGCAAGGGACAATTTGGGGGATTACAGCTTGGCTTTTACAGTGGCTGGAATGACCGCCGTGATTGGTGGGTTCTTGGCATTAGGCATTCGTCGTGAACCGCCAAAAGCGGCAATGGGCTAAATATGATATTTTTCACATTTGAGTCTCTGACGTTGTTCGTAAGAATTTTTGTAAGAAATTGGTAATGATTATCAAGTAGAATCCTAGCTGTAGGGGTCTATCATGAAGTCTTTAAGTCAAATTACCGGTTTAACACTTAGCGCTCTTATTGGAGCGATGCTTGTTTCATGCACTACACCAACAACCAGTCAAGCCAAGCAAGAATACCTTCTGACTTTGAATTTAACTGCCAGTGATACCCAAGAGACTGTCTTGCAGCGCTACGGCGGAACAGTGCTTTCTTTTGATTCACAAGCAGGTTTTGCAATTCTTAAAACTGATCGTTTGCCCGTTGGTAACGAAGCAGTCAAGCACCTCGAGCCAAATATGACCCTCGAGACCACCGATGCCAGAATCAGCCTCAATCAACCCAACATCACTACCCAAGGCGCAAGCACAGGTACTGCTAGTGTCGGCATGAGCGGTTGGTCTACATGGTCAAGCGGTTGGTCTACATGGTCAAGCGGCTGGTCTACATGGTCGAGCGGTCAGACCTTACCATCTATTCAAGCCCAAACCAGCAATGTCTATATGAGCAGCCGAGTCCCACAAGCCCATGCGATTGCCCATAAATTTGCCTCTGGTGTGATTGTGGCTGTTTTAGACACAGGTATTGATGTCAGTCACCCCGGATTTGCTGGACGTTTAATCGAACCAACCAAGCGCTGGAATTTTGTGGACAACAATAACGATGTCAATGAAGTCAATAATGGCAAAGGGTACGGGCATGGCACAGCCGTGGCTGGAGTTATTTTACAAGTTGCGCCCAAAGCCACAATCATGCCACTTAAAGTCTTGGATTCAAATGGCAAAGGTGACTTAGATGATGTGATTGCTGCGATTGATTACGCGGTCAATAACGGCGCTCGAGTGATCAATATTTCTCTGGGTTCAAAGGAGTATTCAGAAGCCCTAAAGACTGTCATCAACAACGCCATTAGTAAAAATGTCTATGTTGTGGCTTCGGTTGGTAATGATGCCAAGAAAAACTCAAACTACCCAGCCGCCATGAGTTACTCGTTTGGAACAGGTAAACTAATTGGCGTTGGCAGCATCAACGATAACGATAAAGTCTCGAGTTTTTCCAATAGCGGCGATGACGTTTATATGTATGCACCTGGCGAGAATGTGCCAACCTATGCGCCCAATAGTCGAACCGCTAATGCCACTGGAACTTCTTTTGCAACGCCCTTAGTGGCTGGTGCAATGGCACTGGTGTATGGTGAAACGCCCATCAGTTTACTACAAGACGTTGGTACTATTCTTGGGTCATCAAATGACAGAAAACGAGTTTGGTGGCGCAACTACGCCGAAGAA
>JAYWHB010000255.1:0-4216 GCA_043777915.1 Deinococcales bacterium | reverse complement strand
CTTGAACATTCACAAAACTGAGTTTGATATTGACCACAGCCTCATTGCCCTTGACTTCACTCGAGCCGAGTGTTGTTTGTAACTGCCCAAACATGGCTTTAATCATTTCTTTCGCCTCGGGTTTCATACTCTTTAATTCGGTTAAGTTAGAATCACCCTCCATATAGGTTTCAATTTTCTCAAAATCAGCATTCTTTAAGGTATTAAAAAACCCGTTCACAGCATCTTCAGGACGGCTTCCACCACCACAAGCCACCAGCGTAAATACACACAACACCAATAAAACAACCTTTTTCATATGCACCTCCAAAAACACTGTACACCCCAAGGTGTGATGTCAGCGTTATGTGAAAAAAACCAAAATGCCTAGGTCACTGTACAGCCAAACTAAGCCGCTACGTGTTAATTTTAATCATGCGTTACTTAACGGCTGGCGAATCGCACGGACCAAGTTTAACCACCATTCTCGAGGGTTTCCCTTCGCAAGTGCCTTTAAGTGTCGAGGATGTCAACCCGTGGCTCGAGAAACGCCAACAAGGATACGGACGTGGCAGACGAATGCAAATCGAAAAAGATGCGGTAGAGTTCCTGAGTGGTGTTCGGGCTGGACGCACCACAGGCGCACCAATTACGCTAAGCATCACTAACAAAGACCACCAGAATTGGCTCGAGATTATGGACGTAAACGCTGGTAACGAACCACGCAAAAAAGCCTTAACTGCCGCCCGTCCGGGTCATGCCGATTTGGTTGGCGGTATCAAGTACCGTCATAAGGATTTACGCGATGTGCTAGAACGCGCTTCGGCTCGAGAAACCGCTTCAAGGGTGGCAGTTGGTGCAATTGCCCTGAAATTCTTGTCTGAACTTGGCGTACAAGGCGCAAATTATGTTGACCGACTGGCTGGAATTGCCTCGAGCGTGCCATTTGACTGGGACAAACTAAGCGACATCGAAGCCTCGCCCGTGCGCTGCTTAGATGCTATTGCTGCCGAACAAATGATTGCCCGAATAGACCAAGCCAAAACCGATGGCGATACTTTGGGCGGAATTCTCGAGGTGCGCTTTAGAAACCTAGTCCCCGGACTGGGCAGTTACACCCACTGGGACAGAAAACTTGACGGACGAATTAGCCACGCGATCATGGCAACCCAAGCGGTTAAAGGCGTAGAAATCGGACGGGCATTTGCCAATGCCGATTTGCCCGGGTCATCGGTTCATGATGCCGTTTATTACCGCGATGCAGTTGCTACCCAAGGGCATTACCAACGTGACACCAACGGGGCAGGTGGACTCGAGGCGGGCATGACCAACGGCGAAGACCTGATTATTCGGGTGGCATTAAAACCGATTGCTACCCTGATGAAGCCCCTGCCAACCGTGGATGTGGTCACGCACCAAGCGGCAGATGCTGCCCGCGAACGCTCAGACACCACAGCAGTCCCTGCGGCTGGCGTGATTTTCCAATGTGTGATTGCGACGGTGCTAACCGAAGCGTACCTCGAGAAGTTTGGGGCAGATACCCTGCCAGAGATTCAAGAACGGATTCTCGAGTATCAAAGGTTTGTGGAACAGTATTGAAGTGAGCATTTTCAAGTCCCATAGTTTGAACTAAAATATTTAAGATATGGTATTATTCGGGTAATGGATAGCTCTGCGAACGAGATATGTAAAAGAATTTACGCGAACTGGGATACACTTACAGATTGCTTTGATTTGCAAAATGTAATTTTTATAAACGAGGCTTATTTGTTCGCCTATGATTATAAACATGAGTCTTATATTTTAATTGAATATGAAAAATCTGATAAGCGAACAATTGCTAAATGGATTCTTTTTACTGATAAGGTAATAGAAAAGAACAATCTGAAACTTGAATTTTGTCTTAGTGTCAAAAATAAATGTCTAAATATTATTGGATTCAAAAAAATAGATAAAGATTTTGAGATAGATTTTAGCGAAGTTAAAAATGGTTCGGAAAAACGTAGCGCTATCTACAATCAACTTAGACAATTAATTGTCAATTTGGAATTTGAACATAAAGTTGGCAGTTGATTTAGGGTGGGTGTTTAGTGGCAGTGTCGCGTGGGCTTTGCCCAAAACATCATTCCCATTTCTCGAGTTCACGAGTTGAGCAGGAATTTAAGCAATTAAAACCCCGCCATTTCTGACGGGGTGTAGCTTCTCGAGCTTCAAATGATTACTTGAGGATGCTCACGATAACGGCGATTAAACCGCTAATCAGTGTCACAATGGCTGCCCAAAATTGTGCGTCTCGAGTTGCAGTTTTACGTGCTTGGCGGTGACGCTTGTTTGAGCCTTGCGGTTTCAAACGTTTTTTGGTACGCTTTTTGTGTGTTATGGCAATCACCTCCTTTAACAGAGGTAAATTACCCGCGTCCTCTTCTACAGGGCGCGGGTTTCTCCGTTTTACGGGTTTGCCCACATTCCCTGTGGGTCAACCATCTGACCCCGAGAAGCTACGCTAAAAGCATAACATGCTCGAAAATGAAAGTAAAATTACTTCCGAGAGCAGTAGGGTACTTGGTTCAGACTCGGGCGGTCGTCGCTTTTTGCCTTGCCTGAAGCCTGCGGCGGATGACCCACTCGGCAATCGCAAAGTTGATGACCCAGCCCGCTCCAAGGCTGATGGCTCTGGTGAGGTCATTCAAATACTCAGTAAAGAAGAGAAACAACGGCGCGGCAGTGAATACCTGCGTGCTTCCTCCCGCCCCGACAGCATAGGCTCGAGTCATCCAAACCCCGTGGTTGTTAAAGTCCCGCCGATAAATGGCAGCCGTCCCCAGCACAATCGTAAGCACCATCCATGCACCAAATAACATCCGTATGCCGTACACCAGCGCACCGTCGTATTTGGGCAGATTGTAGAAGTGTGCCATCCACATGGCTGAAAACGCCACGACTAACCCGCTCGGGATGAGGATTCGCCCGAGTATTTTGTGCCAACCCGGTTTCGGGCGGCGCAACTTTGGGGCAAACTGCAAAGCTCCCAAAATAAGGAACAGAATGCCGCTTAGACTATGCGCTATGATGGGCAGCGGATCGGCAAAGAAGCGCTGATTCTCGGGGGTGATGGTGGTTGTGCTGCTACTCTGCTCTAATAACCGTACAACCCCTGAGCCAGAAGGAACTAACGCCAGTAGAATTAGGGCTGCGGGGGCTAACCACTCGAGTTTGTTCGGTGTAGATGTTTGTTTCATATTTAACTCCTTTTTTTGCAAAACAACGATCCAGTTCTATTGATTGCAATAGAACGACTCCCTCAGCCACGTGACAACAGTGAAGTGAGGTCAATGATTGAGCTTTGTGTTTATGACTGTGCTTTTTTCACTGCGGGTCGTTTTCTAAAAAGAAAACTTCTTCTAAGGAAACGTTTAATCCCAGTGAGAGTTGAAAGGCTAACTCGAGCGAGGGGTAATACTTTCCTTTTTCGACTGCCACGATGGTTTGGCGTGTCACTCCAATTTTTGCTGCCAACTGCTCTTGGGTTAGCTCGCCCTGATTGAAGCGCAACTTGCGAATATTGTTGCCAATACGAATCTTACTCATCTAGTGACCCTTGCGGTATAGATAAAACTGAACCACATAGCCCACAATCTGACTTATCAGCAGACCCACCATCAATCCCTGAAAGATAACCGTTGGGGCTACATTCAACACAGCCAACAACATAGCCAGCATGAACACAGAGAAAAAAGTGTAGTTACTGTAGTGGTCAATCCTCATTTCAATCAAGCGATCCCGTTCATCCATCAACGAAGACACTTGCTCTCGAGTCGAGGCTGTGTGCAGGAGGTTGGTCAAAAATTGGAGGGCGAAATGAACCACAAGGCTCAAAGCAACGTACCACAAAATGGTTCCGCCCCAAAACTTAAGCACGGTTTGGGCATCAGTCCCAACGGTCGGAGGATGCCGAGGAAAGACACTAACCGCAAAATAGCCAAACAACAACAACGCCCCCACGATATTCACCAGACTTTTCTTTTCTTGAAAGGTCACCCTGCCTCCATTCATCTGCTGGCTTTTACATATAGTCAGCTTCATAGGACATAATGTAAAACAAAACATACATTTTGTCAAATGCAACATCCACGTCATGAGCCTAGTACCAATAACGCTTAAAGAGTAATTCAAACATCACGCTTGAAACCCCGAAATTTCCACTTAAAAGCCTTCGCCATAGTCGCATTAAAATACG
>JAYWHB010000254.1:0-11989 GCA_043777915.1 Deinococcales bacterium | reverse complement strand
TGCTGAGTCCTGCCAGTCAAACCGCCCTCGAGACAGTCCAGCCCAACAGCCTGACCTTTGCAGGAGCGCAAACCATGGCGACTGGCGATGTTGTCGTCAGTGCGCCAACTGTTAGCGCCCCAAATGGTTTTTTGCGAAAAGTGACTGGGGTTAGAACCGAAAATGGTAAAACGATTCTCGAGACTGCTCCAGCCACGTTGCGTGAAGCAATTCAAAAAGGCAAATTGCAAGCCAGTCGGGATTTAACCAATGCCGATATTGAAAGTAGCAGCCTGACCAGTGGGGTACAAATTGTCACCCAAGCCGCACCGACCAACCCGACTTTTAAGTTTGATAAAGTGCTGTTTGATAAGGACAGCAACCCTGACACCAAAGAAGACCAAGTGGTTCTCAAAGGCTATGTTGATTTTAAGCTGACCACCCGCTTTGACTGGGATATTGATATTTTCCCACCCGATTTTGATTTTTTAGCCGAAGCCAAATTTACCCAACAATCTGGGTTGTCCTTAAAAGGCAAAGTTGCCTATTCGTTTAATAAATCAGTGGATATTGGGACAATTCGGTTTAGACCAATTACTTTTTCAATCGGTCCAATACCGGTTGTTATCCGCCCAATCATAAAATTGACCATTGGGGTGCGTGGTTCTGCCACCGGTGAAGTGGATGTCGAAGTGACCCAAGTGATGGTTATTACAGCAGGAGCTAAATACGATGAAGAATGGACAAACCTGAGTGGTTTTACCAAGGATTTTAGCATTGACTCGAGTACCGTCAAAGCCGCCCTGAACACCGAAGCCTTTGCAAACATCACCCTCGAGTTGTTGCTTTATGAAAGCGTCGGGTTATTTATTCGCCCAGAGATTTTTTTGGCACTCGATGCCCAAATACCACGTAAACCGTTTTTTAAGCTCGAGGCAGGAATTGGCATAGACATCGGCATCAAAATTGATAAATGGGGCATCGACAAAAGCTACGACACACGTATTTTTGAAACCCGCTATCCGATTTATAGCTCGCCGAACAGTCCGCCAAGCATTACTGATTTTAGTGTTTTTGACACAAGCGACCTCAACCGCAATACCTTTTTCTCGAGTAACGCCACCGATTTAGAAGATGGAACTGCGCTGACCTACACTTGGACTTCGAGCTTAGCGGCTGATGGGGTAATTCCTGCCACTCGAGAAACCACTAAAGCCTTTACTACTACGGGTACACGCACCATCACCTTAACTGTCCGCGATTCTAACGGCGAAACAACCACCCGTTCCAAAACTATTAATGTTGTCAATGCCGCCCCAGAATTAAATCTTTCTGAGCCAAGCAGTGCTTCGGTTATCTACCAGACACTCAGTTATGGCTTCTCGGCAAATGCCAGGGACATCAACGAACCCAACGATGCTTTGGCTTGCTCGAACATTGCTTGGACAAGTTCAAACACTGCCGACCCTTTCCCGCAAACAGGTTGTGAAATCAGCAAAGTATTCTCGAGTGCTGGAACACGCACTTTAACCATCACTGCCACAGACCCTCAAGGACTGAGCAATTCACAAACCGTTGTGGTCAATGTTTTACCCACGCCAGCTAATCCGCCACCAAATCCAGTCAGTATCTCGAGTCCGACAGCCACAACGGTTGTACCTAATAATGGCTTGGTGACCTTAACAGGCAGTGCCACCGACCCTGCCGGCGACCCCGTAACCTTATCTTGGTTGGCTGCCTTTGGCAACAGCACCGCCACGAATTTTGGAGCAGATGTTGCCCTAACACCCAACGCTCAAGGGCAAGTGAATTTAACGACTGTATTGGGTTTGAATTGCTTAAATGGTTACAACGGCAGTATTCGCATCACTTTGGTGGCTAAAGACCCGCAGCTAAACGAAGGACGTAAATCCGTAATCATTAGAAATGTGATTTGCGTGCCGTAACTCGAGGGAATCATGAAAAAATTATGCCTTTTATTGTTGGTTGGTTTATTGGCTTGCACACCAACCCCAACGCCAGACACGACTGCACCTGCAACACCTACCGCTTTCAAAGCCACTGCCAGCAATAGCAAAGTCAAGCTCGAGTGGATTGCCAACACCGAAGCCGATTTAGCCAATTACACCCTGCGTTGGGGCAGCAGCGCCACGGTGCAGAATGCCACTGAAACGATTCTTAAAAACGCCACGCAATTTGAAAAAACGGGTTTGACCAACGGCACAAGCTATTTTTTTAGACTAGAGGCGACTGATACCACAGGCAACACCTCGAGCAGTACCGCAGTTGTGTCCGCCACGCCAATTGCACCAGACACAACCGCGCCAACCCTGGTCTCGAGTACACCCGCACTGAATGCCACGGCTGTGGCACTCAATACCCAAGTGCAACTCACCTTTTCTGAAAGTATGAACATCAGCACCGTGACAGCCTCGAGCAGTGGCTTAACGCTTGGTGCAGCCACTTGGAGCGCTGACAATACCATTGTTAATTTTGTGACTCCTGCTTTACTATTTGACACGACCTACACGATTACACTGGTTGGTAAAGATTTAGCTGGAAACGATTTAACTGGTGTTACCACCTTGCAATTCTCGAGCCTGAGCGCCGCACCAACGGTGCTGAGCAGTTCACCAACCAATAATGCTGTGGATGTGGCTTTGAATAGTAAAATCACCTTGCAATTCTCGAGAAGTATGAATAAGGCAACCGTAGAAAGTGCTTTCTCGAGTGTGCCAGTTATTGCTTGTACTTGGGCTTGGCTAGACTCAAACCAAACGGCAACTTGTACACCAAGTAGCGAATTCCCGTTTTTAACCCAGTACGACATCACCTTAGCCTCCAGCGCCCAAAGTTTGAGTGGAATTGCACTGGCAACACCGTTTATATCCCGCTTTACAACCGTGAAAGATTTGGTAAAACCTGCGCTGCTCAGTTTTACACCAACCGATGCCCAAAGCAATGTGCTTTTTAGTGCGCCGATTACCTTAAATTTTAGTAAAGCCATGAACCAAACCAGTGTCCAAAGTGCTTTTGCCAGTCAACCCAGTATTGCTTGTACTTGGACATGGATTACAGCCTTAAGCGCCAGTTGCCAACCAGTAAATCGTCTAAGCCAACAATCACCGTACACAATCACACTGGCTAATAGTGCCACAGACCTTGTTGGTAACACCTTACAAGCCGCTTATGGTTTTGGTTTTACGGCTGGTAATGCGCCCCCTCGAGTGATTGGGTTTAGTCCCAGTGGTTTTGGTTTCTCGAGCGTGACTGCACCAATTGTGATTACATTTTCTGAAGACATGAACAAAAATCTGACCCAAGCCGCCCTGCAAGTTCGTAATAACAATGTTCTGAAAGCTGGAACAATAACTTGGAACGCCGAGTGTGTGTTGTTTAGTGGCGAATACGTCAACTGCAAGCAAATGACCTATACCCCCAGCACCGCTTACTTGGCGGGCAGCAACATCACTTGGAGTGTTAGCACCAGTGCCGCCGATTATGGCTCGGGTACATCACTCGAGAATGCAGTAAATGGCAGTTTTGACACCCGACCCGTACTTGGTAATCCGTAATTTCAAGGAGGAAAATATGAAAAATAAGCAATTTGGTGGTTTTGTTATTCTCGGCTTGGCGACGGCTGTACTGGCAGTGGCTAACTCGCAGAGTCTCGAGTTTAAGTCCTTTAAGCTGACCGATTCTAAAGAACGGGTGACTGGTGTTTACTGCACAACTGCTAAAAATTGCGTGCTGGCAACAGAAGTATCCGGTGGTGGCAAAGTCTATGCCAGTAATGGTCAGGGTATGGGTGCAAGACTGGTAGATGGCGCTGATGATGCTAATTCAAGTAAAGTCGGTTTGCTGGGCGGTATTAATTTCTTTGGTTTTGCCAAAGCTGGAAATCAAATCATGGCACTTAGTAACGTTTCAAAGGCGCTTATCTCGAGCAAAGCCGATTTAAGTGGTTGGAGTGTCAAAACCCTTGGTAAAACGCCCGGTGGCTTGAACGTTCAAACCGGAATCGGGGTCAAAGATGACCGTTGGGTACTTGGCGTTCAGGCTTATATTACCGAAAGTCTGGATGAACCCAGTGATGGGGCGCTTTGGACTGCAATTTGGTCACCAGAAGGCGCACCAGACGGATTTTATCAACTTTGGCGCGATAGCAACAAAACCCTGTGTAGTTCTCTACCTGGTTCTTCATTTGCGATTAAACCATTGCAAAACGTTTATATTGCTGCCGACCTTGGCATTCTGGCATACCCCACAAATGGCGGCTCGAGGTCAAGCCCAGACAAAGAGGGTGTTTGTTTATCGAGCGACGGCGGCAAGCGTTTTTACCGCGCTAATCTGCCAGATGCCCAAAGTGGCGATACACCATATGGCGTGACCTGTATCTCGAGCGACAAGTGCTTTACTTTTAGCAACAAAGCCGCCGTATTTTATGGCAAAACCGATTTTATCTACTTCACCACCGATGCCAGAAAAACCGCAGCTTCAACTTGGAAAGCCGCCAAGTTACCAACCATGCGTCCAGACTCGAGGTTTAACGGTATTTTCTTTGCCCCAGATGGTAAAAATGGCTGGGCAGTCGGACAAGTCGGGGTCAGCAATCCGTTGTTACTTTCGACTGTGGACGGCGGCGAAACTTGGAAAGACACTACCGCCTCGGTTCGCGGACTTGCACCAGACGCACAACTGCACACGGGCTTTGCGCTCGATGCCACTACCATCTGGCTTGGCACAAACCAAGGCACAGTAATCACCAGCGCTAAGTAGTAAGAATCTCGAGTAAACTGTTGGGTATCATGACCCCCCAAAGCCTAGCGGACTTACTCGAGCCGCTTTTTCCGAACTTGAGTATTCTTAGCTTACAACTGTTGGCTGGTGGCGCAAGCAAAGAAGCATGGTTGCTTGACCTCGAGCAGAATGGTCAGACCCTAGAATTGATTATGCGCCGTGCAGGTGGCGGCGCAATGAACCTCGAGCAACTGACCCTAGAACAAGAATTCAGGGTAATCGAGGCAGCGTTTGCGGCTGGTGTGACTGTTCCAAAACCGATGTTATACCTACCAGACGTGTTTGGGCGTGAAGCCTTTATTTCCGAGCGGGTGCATGGTGAAGCAGTCGGCAGACGGGTGGTCAGCCGCCCAGAATTTGCCCCTGCTCGAGCCGAATTGCCTAAACAGATGGCAGAAGAACTCTGCAAAATCCATGCCATTCACCCCGTGGGTCTCGAGTTTTTGCCCAATTCTGGCAGTGGTACAGGCGCAAAAGCCAGCCTTGCAAGGTTGTATGCCGAGCTTGACGGTGTACACGAACCACACCCGACGATTGAATTGGCGCTGCACTGGCTTAAAACCCATGAGCCAACTTGTCACGGCGAAACGCTGCTGCATGGCGACTTTAGAATTGGCAATTTAATGCTTTCGCCAAATGGTCTAACTGCCGTGCTGGACTGGGAGTTTGCACACTTTGGCGACCCGTGCGAGGATTTGGCATGGACTTTAATTCGCGCTTGGCGTTTTGGGCAAGACCATTTACATTTGGGCGGTATTGGCGAACTCGAGCCGTATTTAAGCCATTACAATACTTTAACCAACAAAAACATTTCTTTGTCTGACCTGCATTACTGGGAAATCATGGGCAACGTCAAATGGGCAGTCGCCGCCTTAACCCAAGCCAAACGCCATTTGGACGGTCTTGAGCGTAGTGTTGAATTGGCGGTGCTTGGGCGATTAAGCGCCGAAATGGAACTCGAGATTTTAGAGCTTTTGGGGTAAAAAGTAGAAAAGGTAAAAAGTACGGATGAGGTTTTATTTAACCCTTTAACCTTTTAACCTTTTTACCCTATACTCTCCTATGCAGCCACGTCCTAATAACCCTGAACTTGCTACTGCCGTGCGTGAATTTCTCGAGACGGAAATCCTGCCGACCATTACGGATGCTCGGCTTAAATTCCGAACGCTGGTTGCCATGAATGCGCTTTCGATGCTCGAGCGCTCAACTCTCGAGGAAGGGTTTTTGCGAGCCGAAGCCAAGGCTCTTGCAGAATTACTCAAAACCGAAATAGAAATGCCAACTTCTCGAGCCGTCTTAGATGCACAAGTGCTGGGCTTAAATAGGCTTCTCTCGAGTCGGATTCGGGCTGGGGTTGTGCCAAATGGTTCGCTCGAAGTGTTGCGCCAAATTGCGGTAGATAAACTTCGAGTAGCCAGCCCAAATTACTTAAAACGTTATGAAACATGAACTTTGGCGCTCAAAAGATGGTGGGCTGAGTTTCTTTCCGAGTGCTAACGTTGAGGCAAAGGAATTACTGAACATAGACGCAGAACTGGTTTGGACGGTTGAGGCAAACAATTTTTTTGCTGCGATGACTGCCTATTATAAATTTATGGATTGGGGAGTTTACCGTTCAGAGTGGGAAGAATTGGATTCTGAGCCATACCCAGAAGAAGATAAAGACTGGGATTTATTTTAGATGATGGGTTGAATGATAATTTAACCGAAAGCCAAGCTGATGATTTGGCACTCGAGGCGCAACGGGCAATTCGGGCTAAACGCGGTTAGTTATCCTGCTTGAGAAAATTGCCATACTCTTTTAAGGGTGCTACACTTTCGGTATGACTATCGAACTGACAGAATATGGCATTCAGAATGTCAAATATTTGGAGCAAAAGTACCAGTTGTCTCGAGCCGAAGTTGTAGACCGTGCGCTTGCGCTTCTAAGCCAAGAAGATAAGGACTGGGATTTAATTTTTTCGGACGATGGGTTAAATGATGATTTGACCGAAAGCCAAGCCGATGATTTAGCACTCGAAGCACAACGAGCAGTACGGGCATAATGCCTTACACCCCAATTCTTGCCACCCTTGGTTATTTAATCTCCGAAGACAATCAAAAAGTCTTACTGGTGCATCGGCATAAACGCAACGCCGACGCACATCTTGGCAAATACAACGGACTGGGCGGAAAACTCGAGCCATTCGAGGATGTGGTCTCTGGTTTGCGCCGTGAATTTTTGGAGGAAGCTGGAATTACCCTCAAGAATGTAACGCTGCGTGGCACAATCAACTGGTCTGGTTTTGGTAAAACAGGCGAGGATTGGTTTGGCTTTATTTTTGTAGCACGTGGATTTTCTGGGCAAATCACTTACGAAAATCTCGAGGGAACGCTTGAATGGGTGGAAATCTCTAAATTATTGGCTGGGGATTATCCGCTCTGGGAGGGCGATAAGCATTTTTTACCACTGGTTTTTGATGCTGAATCAAGTATTTTTTCTGGGGTGATGCCCTACAAAAATGGCAAACTGGTTTCTTGGGCATTCTCGAGATAATTTACATATCCCAATGCGCACGGCTGGTATCTTGGGCTTTTTCAATCACCAAACGCATCGGTAGGCGGTCTGCGAGGGCTGGGACGTGGGTGATTACGCCAACCATACGCCCTTGGGTTTGTAGGTTCTCTAAGGTGTTGGCGACCATTTCTAAGGCATCTGCATCGAGTGTGCCAAAGCCCTCGTCTAAAAAAAGTGCGCCTAGGGCTTGGCTTCCAGCCAGATAATCGGACAGGGATAACGCCAAAGCAAGCGAAGCAATAAAACTTTCGCCACCCGAAAGGGTTTTTACGCCCCTTGATTCTAAGCCGTTCCAAGCATCCCGAACATGAAATTCTGCATCTATCAGCTCTAAAGTGTAGCGTTCTCGAGTGATGCCCTGCAAAGTTTTGGTGGCACGTTGCAGCAGTTGTTGTTGGACTCCTGCCAGTAAATAATCTTGGAATTCGTTGCCTTTCATGTCTGAGGCAAGAGCAGCATAGGTGTCAAAGCGTTTTTCTAACCCGTTTTGTTCACGGCGCAGGTCTTTAGCTTGTTTAATTTGTTGCTGTAACTGGGTTTTTTCGGCTTCGAGTTGCCCGAGTGTGCGGCGCAAGGTTTGGTTTTGCTGTTCTAAATTTTGCTGTTGCGCCTCGAGTTCTTCGGGTGGTGTCTCGAGTTTTCTGCCGCCCAGTTCTTCCACAATTTGGTTTTGGCGTTGCTGCACCAACAATTGGTTTTGTAGGTGTTTTTGAATCTGTTCCTCGAATGCCAAAATTTCAGCTTCGGGTAGGCTTTGGCTTAACGCGGTTTGGCTGTCTAAAAAACCCAATTCTGCAAGTTTGGCTTGGGTGGTTTCTTGGGCTTGCATGGCTTCTTGCTGGGCGGTACTTAAGTTGTTGCGTGTGGCTTCCAAGGCACTTTTAAGGCTGGCGGTTTGTGTTTTAGCACTCGAGTACGTTTCTCTGGCTTGGCGCTCATTCTGCTCGAGTTGTTGACGCTTGGTTTTGAGGTTTTCAATCTCGGTTTTGAGGTTTTCATTTGCGCCAGTTTGCCGTAATTCATGGGCAAAAGCCCCAAGCAGTTTTTGTTTAGCAGATTGTAAGGCTGTATTGGCGTTGCTGTGGACTCCAAGCCGACCCTCGAGTTTAAGCACCAAAGTTTTGCGTTCGCTTTCGATTTCTAGGCGTTGCTGCTCGAGCCGAAGGCTTTCTTGAAGGGCATTTTTTTGTTCTGCCTGACGGCTTTCTAAAAGCGAAGTGGCTGCCTCGAGACGGCTTTCTTGGCTGGCAAGCTGCGCCTTGGTTTTACTCAATTGCTCGGAGGCAATTTTCTCGGCTTGCTGCAATTTGGTTTTGTCTTGCTGCAACTGCTTAACGCGGTTTTCAAAATCATTGGCTTGGCTTAATTCATTGGCTAAACCAGAAAGTAATTCGGCTCGAGCCGTTTGCAGGGCGCTTTTTGGGTCGGTGGAATCTGAAAGCACATCTTGCCAGCCTTGCAATAGTTGATCAAACTCTGTGTTTGTCTCACGCAAGGTTTTTTCAACTCGAGTCACTTCTTGACTAGCACGAATTTTATTTTGCTCATGGTTTTTCGCCGCTTCTTTTAGGCGAGTAAATTCATCCCGTAAACGGTTGACCTCGAGTAATCCAGCTTGCACCGCTTTTTCAGACGTTGGCACATTGGCATTAAAATCTGGCAGGGTTTTAAGCGGCTCACCACAGACAGGGCAAGGGTCGCCGATATTTAAGTCACGCACCAATTCAGCCGCGATATTCTCACGTTTTGCGGCTTCTAGTTTTGCCTCAAGTTCTTTTTGAGTGGCTGCCGCGATTTTCCCATCGTTCAGCACCGTGTTTTGCATGGTTTTTGTTTCTTCAAGTTGGGCTTCCCATTGCAGCAGGGCATCCCTTGCCACCTCGAGTTCGGTTTTGGTGTTGCTGATTTGTTTGACGATTCGGGCATGGGTTTTTAATTCGTTCTGGACAGTCACTATTCTCGTCCAAGCATGTTCACTAAAACTTGGGGCATTGGGCGTAGCGTCTTCAAGCTGTCCGCCAAGTTCGCTTAAGCGTTTTAATTTGGGTTTGAGCGCCTCGAGTCCACGCAGTTCTTCTTCTAAGACTGGAATTTGCAGGGCAGCTTCTCGAGCCATTTCTAGTGCGTGCATGTCCTCGATTTGTTTTTGCTGCACACCTTTAAGGGCTTGTTGTTGCTCGAGCAGTGCGGTCTGGGCTTCTTTGAGCCGAAGAGCAACCGTTCCAAGTTCGGCGCGGCGGCGTTCAAGTTCTTTAAGTTGTTTTTGACTGCGTTCCAAAAGTGGTAACTCGGCGCTTAATCGCTCGAGTTCGCTCCAAGCGGTTTCGGTGAACGGTTCGCCCTCAGCAGTATTGCTCAGACTTCCACCCAAGGCTTCCAATCGTTCTACACGCGGCACAAGCGCCGTTAAAGCCGCCGCCTTGTCCTCGAGTTGTGTTGTACCAAGGGCTGCCTCTCGAGCCGTTTCTAAAGCCTCCAAATGCTGCTGCTCGAGCAGTAAGGAAGTTTCTAAACGCTGCTGGGCGGTTTCAGCTTCACGCTTTATTTGACCAAGCCGTGCCTCGAGTTTTTTGGTTTGTTCAATCAATGGCAGGATACTTGCCACGCGCCGTGCAGCTTTGGCTTGGGTTTGTAGTGCTTCTATTTTTGTTTGCTGGGCTTCTAAACCCTGCCATTCAAGTTTTACATTTTGCAGCGCGGTTTCTAAACGCCAGATGTCCCTTGCCTCAATCAGTGCCGCCTTTAACTGCTCGAGTTGCTGACCTGTCTGCTCGAGTTCGCTTTGTTTTTGCAGTTGCGTGGTTTCTAAGGTATCAAGTGCTTCTGGTGTGGCACTGGTAAGCGATTCCAACTGGATTTGCAATGCCTCAGATTTGGTTTTGGCTTCGCGTGCCAGTTCACCACTGCGTTTTTGAATGTTTTCGATTCGTTCTAAACCAATCAGATTCTTGAGTAAATCACGGCGTTGTTTGGGTTCACCACGTAAAAAACGGTCAAATTCACCTTGCGGCAACAGCACCGCTCGAGTAAACCCTTCAAAGTCCAAGCCGACGGTGCGTTCAATTGCTTCGGCAACTTCTTTTTTCTTGATTTGCTCAATCGCAGTAACCCATTTATCATTTTCCAAGCGTTCAAACCGAACTTCTGAGCTTTTACTCGAGTAAGTGCGAGCCACACGGTATTTACGCCCATCGGAGGCTTCAAATTCAAGACTTAAACTCATGCCGCTACTGCCTTGGGCAATCAGTTCCTTGGCGGGTTTAGAGCCTAAACGCGGCGTTTGTTCAAAAAGCGCGAAGGTCAGGGCATCTAAAATACTCGATTTCCCCGCGCCAGTTTGCCCAACAATCGCAAATAACTCGAGATTCGAGAAATCAATCACCGTTAAATCTCTAAAACACGTAAAACCCTGCAATTCTAAGCGAAGCGGACGCATTAGCTAATCTGCTCGAGCGGAAGATGGGTCAGGCGATTGGCATAAATTAATTCGGTACTTTGATGTACGGTTTCATGAATATCAATCCGCGTGATACCAGTGTTATTGAGTTGAAACCAGTGTTTACCCGAACCCACCGCTAAACCAAGCGCTTGCCCCATAATATGAGCGTAAAAATGACCATGCGAAACAATCGCAACTCGGTCTTTTGTGCCACCATGACGCTTGAGTAATTCTGCCCACATCTGAACGGCTCGAGGGTTGCAATCGAGTTCTACGGCTCGAGACCACCAGCCTTGTGTGCCGTAAATCGAAAAATCTATGCTCGGAAAACGCGCCCCCAGTTCGGCTCGGTTCTTACCAGATTGCCCAAGGCGTTGCCCATCCTGCTCGAGCCAAATTCCACCAGTCTCATGCCATTCTTCCCAGATTATAGGGGTTAAACCTGTTCCTCGGCTGACCTCGAGGGCGGTATGAATCGCCCGTGTCATGGTACTGCAATACAAATGTGTAAAACGCTGCCCACTTTCAAGCGGGTCGGTATTGCGAGTCAAAAAATTACCTAACGCCGTTGCTTGTTTGACCCCAAGGTCGGAGAGTTCAGGGTCATCAGAACGCCCCAATTCTGCGCCAGTGGCATCAAAAAGAGCATTGTTATGGCTTTGGGCATGGCGAATAAAGTAAAACCGCATGGGTTATTTATACCAGACTATTGTTATGAGCTATGGACGGGAGAGGACACCATACTTGTTGGTATCATTTCCATAGCCACTTTTTCAACAGGCATTGTGGCAGTGTTAGAGTCCTTTTGGTTCTCGAGAAGTGGGTTTTGGTACAGATAAACGTGATGCTCAGTAGATGTGATTGGAATGAATTCATCAACGGTTCTTAAGCCCATAACTAACTCAGCATTTACCGCATTACATAATTGCAATAATGTCTCAAGTGTATGGTTTTGATTCACATTTTCCCAACGTGAAATAAGACTTTGTTTTACACCCATTTTTTGAGCAAGTTGCGCTTGCGTATAGCCTGCTGCCTTACGCGCTTTTGCTAAAGCAGCCACAAGATGGTATTTAATAGACTCTTCCACTTTAATTGCCTGCATCTCTGGTGTTTTGGGAATCATTTCATCAATCCACTTGGCTAAATCTACAGGGGAAGTAACGGATGCTTGTACTTTGGTTGTTTTTTTGTTTTTCATAATCTTATTCTTT
>JAYWHB010000253.1:0-11994 GCA_043777915.1 Deinococcales bacterium | reverse complement strand
ACAATGTTGAACCAAACCATGCGCGTTTTTGCGCTGCTGATTGCACTTACCAGTTTTATCATATCTTTTGCCCAGTCAGACGATGGCACACTTTTATCACCCAACATGCCACTGCCCTCGCCCCTAAACCTGCTGCCAATTGGTTTCAAACCTCAAGCCGCACCAACACCAGTCAGCGCTCAGCCAGCACCTGCTCCAGTCGCAGCAACCACTACGCCTGCTTCTGTTGCAAAACCAGTGGTTGCACCAGTTCCAACCAGCACCCCAATTACTGCACCACGGGCTGTGACTGTACCCACACCAACCGAACCGACCAGCAAACCCGTCGAAGTTCCTGTGGGTCTGGTGATGCCAATTGTTGTCAGTACCAATATCCCAAAACCCATTGTCACTACTCCCGCAGCCCCTCGAGTTGTCGCCTCAGTTGCCCCAAAACCAGCCCCAAAGCCAGTTGCCGTTAAACCAACCCCAAAACCAGCCCCAAAGCCAGTGGCTGCCAAACCAGCCCCTAAACCAGTCGCCGTTAAGCCAGCCCCCAAACCAAGCCCAGTGGTTCGGGCAAGCTCGAGCCGCAGCTTGATGGTGATTACTGCTAAAAGCACCGCTTATAACTCGTTGGCAGCCCAAACCGACAGCAGCCCATTTGTAACCGCCACTGGCGCACGCACCCGCTTTGGTGTGGTTGCCCTCTCGAGGGATTTACTGCGCCGTATCCCATACGGTTCGATTGTTCGCATCGAAGACCTAGGAACTTGGGCAAATGGACGCGGACGCGGCACATATAACCGTATGCTTTCTGGGGTCAACTTTATTGTTGAAGACACCATGAATGCCCGTAAACGCAACACTGTGGATGTCTGGATGCCAAGTCGCCGGGCTGCCATTCAGTGGGGCGCACGACAAATCCGAGTGACGGTTATTCGTTTTGGAAGAAGGTAAGGCAAAGGGCGAAAGGCGAAAGGCAAAAGTAAAAAGTAAAAACCTTTCGCCTTTCGCTCTTTAACTTTTGCCTGCTTTCTATTCCCATTCGATGGTGGCTGGTGGCTTAGAGGTAATATCGTAAACCACACGGTTGACTTCTGGAACGGCATTGACAATTTTGGTGCTGACATACTCGAGAAAATCATGTGGTAAACGCGCCCAGTCTGCGGTCATGCCATCAATACTGGTGACTGCCCGCAAAGCCACCAAATAACTGTAGGTGCGACCATCGCCCATGACACCAACACTTCTGACAGGGGTTAGGACTGCCAGTGCTTGCCAGACGGCATCGTATAAATTCCAGTCTTTTAGGGCAGCAATAAAAATAAAATCTACACGTTGCAAAATATCTATTTTTGGCTTGGTGATTTCGCCCAAGATACGAATGCTTAAACCAGGACCCGGAAACGGATGGCGCAAACGAATCGCTTCGGGTAAGCCCAAAACTTTAGCGATTTCACGTACTTCGTCCTTAAAAAGCAAACGAAATGGCTCGAGAAGATCGAAATTTAGGTCATCGGGCAAACCACCGACATTATGATGGCTCTTGATGTTCGCCGCACCAATCCCGCCAGCGCTTTCAATCACATCTGGGTAGAGTGTGCCTTGGGCTAACCAACGGTAGCCCTGAGCCTCGAGTGTCCGTGCTTCACGTTCAAAAACTCTGATAAATTCACGCCCGACAACTTTGCGTTTGGCTTCGGGGTCTTCGATGCCTTTTAGTGCCAATAAGAACGGTTCTGAGGCATCCACCACCCGTAAATCGGCATTGCCAAGGGCTTTTTCGACTTCCTCGCGTTCGTTAAGCCGCAGCAGCCCATGATCCACAAAAACGGCGGTTAATTGCGAACCAATGGCTTTAGATAAGAGCAGCGCTAAGGTACTCGAGTCAACCCCGCCCGAGACCGCCAGCATGACTTTATCCGAACCGACTTTAGCGCGAACATCAGCGATTAACTCATCTACAATATGTTCGGCTGTCCAATCCCGTGTTACGCCCGCCAGTGCAATAAAATTCTCGAGAACTTTTGAACCCTTGGGCGTATGCACCACTTCGGGATGAAACTGAATCCCGTAGCGTTTGGTAGCTTGGTTTTCAAAACCAGCAATCGCCGTGTCCGAGGTGCTGCATGTGACCGAAAAACCATCGGGTAAGCTCTTGGCGCTGTCGCCGTGGCTCATCCAAGCCACAAATTCGCCCTCGATGCCTTCAAACAATGCCCCAGAATACCTCGAGAGAACACTTTTGCCATACTCACGGACGCTCGAGGATTCGACTTTTGCGCCCAAAGCCAGTGCCAAAAACTGCATTCCATAACAAATCCCTAAAATCGGAATCGGCAACTCGAGAACCCCAGCGCTCGGTTTGGGTGCAGCCTCGTCGTAAACACTGTTTGGACCACCAGATAAGACAATCGCTTTTGGCTCGAGCTTTAGAATCTCCTCGAGTGGCGCGTTGCCCGATAAAATCATACTGAAAGCATTAAGTTCCCGAAACCGCCGAGCGATTAAACGGGTAAACTGAGAACCAAAATCAAGAATTACAATCACAAAAAAAGTGTACCTTGTTTTAGGCTTGTTCTAGCATCCAGACCAGAATCCCCAGAATACTCGGGAGTTCTTCAAGGTCGTAGCGTTTAGCGTCAACAAATAAGACATTATTCTCGAGCTTCAAAAATTGCCACTCGTCACCAATGGTCACAACCCCAAAGACTTGTTTACTGCCCAGACCTTCACGCTGATTAAACAAGTTGGCGGCAACCATTTCTGCGCCAACTTGTGCAATACCTTGCTTAAAGCTCTCGTTCTTGGCTTCCACCACACTTAAAACAGGGGCTTCGATATACAAATTTTGCTTTGAACGAGAAAATAAAAAATCACAAACCCCACTTAGCCCTGCGGCTTCGTCCACCACAAATTCAACACCCGAAAATAACGAAACTTGCCCCGCAAAATACTGTCGAATTTCTGCCAAAATCGGCGCAATCATAAATTCGCTTCGGGCTTTTTCGGTAGATTGTGCCACTGCAAATGCCACATTCTGCTCGAGCCATGTTTTTAAGAGAATTGAGGGTTGCACTTCGGTAATTTCTTGCAGCCAGACACCATCTTCAACTGTCAGTGAAAATTGTTTAACAAGTTGTGCAAGGGCAAAGTTGCTGTAAGGCATAATGCCATCATAGATAAAAACTCAATGAGTTTTACTTGCACAAATCATTCAAACAAACATCTAAGACAGCCCAATCTTTGGTGCTATTTGGGTCAGCTTTGATTTGCAGTTTCAGATGCAACTTGCCGCCATCCACAGCATATTTATCTCCGCTTGAGGCAGCTAAATCGGTTAGGGCAACAAGCCCTAATTTATTGCGATTATCCACCCACCAGTCACGGTAAATGCTTGGTGTTCCCCCTGTCCACGGCAAGCTAATCCGTACCCAATCGCCGACATTACGGTTACGAAAATGCAGGCGTACTCGAGGCGGTAACGCGCCACCTAAGTTAATTTCATGGTTTTTCTGAGCGATTAAACGGGTCTCAAAGTTCTTGTTGGCGTTGTCGTTCGGTGTTCCCCAGATTTTATGACTTGGGTTACTGTCCTCGAGTCTGGTGATGGTCACAGGGCTGATTTCGGCGTTGTTGTTTGATACATTCTCGAATTGAAAACGGGCATAAGGATTGTCGCAGATATTGGCGCTCCAGTCGGCTCGAGCCGTGCAGTTGGCATTTAATAAGAACGGATTATTGACCACCACACTGCGGTTTGCCGTCCCCGTGATGCTGCCGTCTTTGTCCATAAAAATTGCACTTCGGTAGCCGTCCATGCCGTCGTCGGTGGGGGCAGTTGGTTCAGGTTTTTCAAACTTTAACCAAACACGGTTGGCATTGACAAAACTTAGACCTTCTGAGCCGTTGCGTGGGTCAATATGAAAATCGGTAAAACGCAAATAGGATGTGCCACCCGCACCACGTTGGGTATTGGCTTGAAAATTCACAAAAGTCACGTTTTTTGCGCCAACTTGTCCATCGTAAAATTCAAAACCACGAATTGGAAACGCCACTTCCCACGGAAACGGCAGGGTGCGACCGTCCAAACCAACCCGACCGTTTTTTTCGTAATCCGATGGTGTGCCTTTATTGGCAGTTTCGCCGACAAAGACGCTGTTCTGCACAAATGTTTCATGGCTGGCAAAAGTTGCACCAATTGCACCATCGGCAATGATTGCGTTGTCCAAAATATGCTTTTCGCCACGCAACCAGACACCTCGAGTACGGTTCTTATAGGCTTGAAAACCATCAAAAAGGGTGGTTATAATCGCGCTTTTACTATCAGTTGGGTTGGCTCGAGCCGCATAATAAGTGGTGCGTGACTCAAAGGTTTTTAAGTCTGGTCCGCCGTCTACATTTAAGCCCGTGTTCTCGTTGCTGTGCGCCAAATTATTCTTAAAGATACCAAGCGCGGTTTTACTTGGCAAAACATTTACAAACCGAGGGTCGGTGGCACTTGGACCTGTGGCTTTTTCGGGCAGGGCAATCCAGAAACCAAAGGTCGCCGAACCTGCCGCAACGTTGTTCTCGAAGGTATTATTGGGGTTAGTAATCCAAAAAGTGGACGGGTCACCATCGGTTGGGAGTAAACGCTGTCCCTCGGGTGGACGTTTGGTGCTAAAACCAAGATTGCCACGCAGGGTATTGCCAGTCTCGCTGCCGTCCTCGAGAAAAAAGCAATGCCCAAGGGTGTTGTAGGCGGCGTTGTTCTCCAAAGCAATGCCACCTGAGCCATGAATCGTCACACAGCGATTAAAGTTACTGTGAATGGCACTGTTTTTAATAAACGAACCAGCGCTGCCCTCACCCTGCATGTGAAAATGAATCGGGTAGCGTTTGAGTTTATTCTTCTGCCCCATGTTCATGATTTCGACGTTCTCGAGCTTGGCAAGACTGGTGTCCATGACCATGATATGCCCACCAAAACCTGTGGCAGCACTGGTTTCATCGCCTCGAATAGTAATACTGCGATTTAAGAGCGCAACTTCGGCTCGAGACTCGAGGGTTTTACCCGAGAAAGTTTGCGTTTCACCAAAATGATTGTACTTTAAGCCGGGTGCAACCGTGACTGCATTGCCACTCACGGCGGTAATCACCACTTCTTCGGCTTGTTTAGAATCATAATCGGTACTGGCAACAGCGATTTTATCACCGACTGCCCAACCTGCTCCTGCCTCGAGATTGAGAACTGTTGCGCCAACGGCGGCAGACCCATTTAAGCGTGTCCAAGACTTACCCCGCGAAGCGCCATAGAGTTCTAAACTACCGCCCATCATCACGCCCAGAACTTTCTCGCCCATGCCCATGACATCGCCGCCCGTGTCCTGACCGAGCAAAGTAATCGTGGCGCGTTTGCTAAACGGCGCGAGGCTCGAGCCAATTTGCAACTTCCCGCCATGCACCATAATACTTTTGGCGCGTAGTTCTATATCGGCGTTGTCAAAACGCAATTCGCCAGCAATTTCTAACGCTCCAAGACTGACCGAGGTATCAAGCAGCACTTGTTTACCGGCTGGAATGCTTAGGTTTGCCCCAGCCACTGGCACAGTGCCGCCCCAAGTTTTCGGGTCAGACCACTTCTCGAGTGTTCCCGTACCAATGGGGACACTGCTGCCGCAAGCCGCTAAAGCTGCCAAGGAAACCAGAATTACATAACGCTTCATGGTTTGACTGTACACCAAGAAAAGACTTGATGATGTGCAAAACTTTATGCTCTAAATATCAGCTAAGACTCATTTTGAACTGGCTCGAGCGGTGAAACAAAACTGGGATTGAGCCATTCAAGTCGGGTGACTTTGACACCTTGGGTGAGCGAAATTTCTTCTTGGAGAACAAAGCCAAAACTTTGGTATAACGCCAAAGCTGGGGTATTTTGGCTACCTGTCTGAACCACGATTTTTTCAATATCGGCATGGGTCTTTTGCAAATACTCGAGTAAACGCCGTGCTACACCCTGACGAAAATGAGTTGGAGCAACCACCAAACGGTGAATGTCCAAAATGGTATCCCTCAGTCGGTACGAAACAGCCCCAATTAAAACTTGATTTTGATACGCCCCATAAAATGTTTCTTGGGTATTTTGTAATTCCTCTAAACTTTCATACAGGGCTGGAATACCTTGGAAACCAATTAAATCGGCTTCGACTTGGTAGGCTGCCCGTTGCAACTCGAGCAGGGCTGGAGCTTCTTGGCTTAAATTCACCGTGCGAATTTCGGGATTAAAACTTGGTTGTACTGGCGTTGTCTCGAGTTTTGGCTTTGGCTGAGGAACTAAAAAACTGGCAGCAATCAGCAGTAAAACTCCACCAACCACGCCCATATCGGCTAGATTAAAAATAGGAAAAATCTGATTGGGTTGCAAAATACGGTAGATGGCGGTCAGCCAGTGGCTTTGCAACATATCCACCACATAGCCATACCGAAGTCCGTCTATGGCATTTCCCCACGCTCCAGCCACAATAAACGCAAAGGCGACCGACTCGAGCTTAGAACGCGGTTTACGCAACAACCAAACCAAAATAGCTGCCCCGACCAATAGCCGTACCACAATTAAAACTGGCGTGGCACTCGAGAATAAACTCCAAGCCGCCCCAGTGTTTCGTACATGTGCCAAAGACATAAAAGCTGGAAAAGATTCATAGGGATGAACCATGCCAAAAGGCACATTCGCAATTGTCCAGAATTTTAGAGCTTGGTCAAGCCCGACCCAAATTGCCACAATCCCAATGATTAAACCTTGCACAAGCAGCAGTTTACCTGTTTTTTCTAATCTAATCGGGATTCGATGCCCTATCCAATCGGGATTCGATTGCTCGTGCGTGTGCCTCTAAACCTTCGGCTCGAGCCAGCAGCGCCGCATCCCTAGCCACAGAGAGCAGCGTTGAGCGATTAACCGCCACAACACTGATGATTTTTTGAAAATCCCGCAGATTGACTGGGCTGCTAAACCGCGCTGTTCCCATTGTCGGCATGACATGACTCGGACCCGCCAAGTAATCGCCCAATGCCTCCATGCTATCCTCACCAATAAAAACCCCGCCAGCATGTTTAACCGACCCCAAAGCTGCCCACGGGTCTTTAATCAGTAAACACAAATGCTCGGGGGCGTAATGATTGGCGAACTCGAGGGCGGTGTTTAAGTTTGGCTCGAGAATCAGTTTACCGCGTTGCTGCCACGCATTCCTCGCCCAAGTCTGATTGGGTTCTGGTAGGGTTGCCACTTGTTGCTCGAGTTCTAATAGGGTGGCTTCAAGGATGTTTGGACTTAAAGCAATCAGCACAGGTTCGGCATCCACATGCTCGGCTTGTGCCAGTAAATCGGCTGCCACATGAACTGAATTGGCGGTCTCGTCTGCCAGCACCAATGTTTCGGTTGGACCCGGCAACGAAATAATCCCGACTTGCCCGTACACTTGGCGCATTGCCAGCACGGTATAGATGTTTCCAGGACCACCGATTTTATCCACCTTCGGCACAGAATCTGTACCAAAAGCCATTGCCCCAACCGCCACTGCCCCACCAAGCGCAAAAACTCGAGTCACACCGCTTTCGAGCGCCGCCACTAGGGTTGTTGGGTCAACCACGCCAGCTTTATTGGGTGGGCTGCACAAAATAATTTCAGGTACGCCCGCTACCACTGCCACGACTGCCGTGTGAATCACACTTGAAGCCAGTGGATTCGCCCCAGCCGGGGCGTACAACCCAACCCGCTCGAGCGGACGCACCAACTGCCCAAGCGCTCCTGCACTGCTATGTTCAAGAAAGCCATGGGTCGGCTGACGCAAATGAAAATCACGCACTCGAGCCACTGCATGACGAATTGCAGCCAGTAAAGCGGGGTCTATGTTTTTCCTTGCTTCGAGCCAAGCGCTATGCGGTACTTCGATTCCCAAAAGCGGCACGCCATCAAGTTTAGCGGCGTACTCGAGAACGGCGGCATCCCCACGCTTTTGAATCTCCCCGAGAATTTTTGCCACCGCTTGGTCTGGGGTAAGTGGTTCACCGAACAAAACACGGTTGCGCTCGAGCATGGCAGGGGTGACTTCGGGCTGACCAAAAGATCGGGTTAAAGCGTTTTTGGCAGCCTCACCAGAAAGAATCAAAGGGTGCATCATGGCTCGAGTCTATGGTTTTGCTACAATGACAATCAAGAGGCGATTCCGCCCGTAAGGTGCGCGTTTGGAATCAAGAAGCGCGAACAGCCCAACAGCGATTCTGCCCGTAAGGTGGGTGTTTAGAATCAAGAAGGTGCTATCTTGTGAGCAAGAGGTGACAGCATGACATGGCAAGAAATCCTCGAGCATCCAAGTCTCAAAAATTTACCTTTCAAAATCGAAACCAATGAATTCGGACAAATTGTCCTTTCTCGAGAAAATTACCTGCATGGCGTTTATCAATCCTGTATGGCTCGAACCATTGGCGCTTTTCTGCCCAACGGATTAGCCAGCAGTGAAACCGCTATTCGGACACGCAAAGGAATAAAAGTACCCGATGTCGCATGGTCAAGCTACGAATTCTTTGAGGTACACCGTGACAAACTCGAGTTAAGCCAAGCCCCAGAACTTTGTGTAGAAATTTTATCACCGAACAACAGCAGCAAAGAAATATCTGGTAAGCGAAAACTCTACTTTGAGCGCGGCACAATTGAAGTTTGGACATGCGATTTGAACGGTGTAGTTAAATTTTATGACGCAAACGGTGAACTCGAGGCTTCGGTATTTGCAAATGGCTTCCCCAAACAAATCGAAATAGAAACTCCGTAAATCCCGAAACTATTGCGACTTGAGTCTCGTAGAATGGCATTGTGATGCAGCAACCATACGCGGGTAAAGCAAAAATTGAAGAACATACAGAAAGTATTTTGATTCGGATTCCAGTTACCAAAAATTGGATAATGCTCATATTCTTACCGATTTGGTTGTGTGGTTGGGCATTTGGGTTGTTCATGGCAAGTCGAATGTTTCTATCTGGAACAACTGAAAAATTCAATTCATCGTCATCTTTTTCTATGGTTTTTCTTGCGGTTTGGCTGATTGGATGGACAGTTGGTGGTGGTTATGCGATTTATACATGGTTAAGAATGGTTTTTGGAATTGAAATTCTCGAGTTCAAAAACGATATGATTTCAATAAAACAACAACTTCTAACCTTCAAACAAAACCGTGATTACAACCCAGAGCATATTTGGCGTTTAAGAACTATTCCCATCCCAGCACCTTCTATTTTTGATAATCGTCAATATTGGGGACAAGCCACGCAATCACTTGCTTTTGATTACGGAGCGCGAACCATACGCTTTGGCAATGGCATAGATGAAGCTGAAGCTACTCAGATTCTCGAGATGGTACGACAAAAATTCCCTCAGTATCACCCGAGGGAATCCACTGCTTGGAAGGGTCTAGCAGGTCATCGTCCCTAACCCTCGAGTTTCCAACGTGTGCCAACTGCCGTATCCTCGAGTGTCACACCAAGGCTTTTCAGGCGGTCACGTAACCCATCTGAACGGCTAAAATCACGGTTTTGACGGTAGACCCCGCGAGCTTCTATGGCAATTTGCATTAAGCCCTCGAGTAATTGGGCATCATCTCGAGCCGAAGTTTGCCCTGAGTGGTATAAACCCAGTACCCCACCAACAAAGGTGTTGTAAAAATTGAGGGCGTTCTCGAGACTGGTTTTGCCCGCTCCAGCCGTCAGTGCCGCATTGACTTCTCGGGTGAGGTCAAAGACCGCTGCTAAACCTTTGGGGGTGTTGAAATCGTCGTCTAAGGCAGCTTCAAATTCGTTGGTGGCTCGAGTGATGGCGGTTTCTAAACTTGGGGTTGTGCCAGTGCTGGCTTCCGGTATCCGCCGCTCGAGTTCGCGTTTGACTTCACGCAGTCTGGATAAAGCAGTTTTTGCCCCTTCGATGGTGTCATCACCAATTTCGGCAATGCTACGGTAATGACTCTGCACATAAGCAAGGCGCAATACCATCGGTTCGGCTTTCTGGGTGTAGAAATCGGCGAGGGTAATAAAGTTACCCTTAGATTTGCTCATTTTCTCGCCGCCAATGGTTAGCATATTGCCGTGTAGCCAATACTTGGCAAATTGATACCCAGCCCCTTCAGCTTGGGCAATTTCGGCTTCATGATGCGGAAATTGCAGGTCTAGTCCACCCGCATGAATGTCAAAATTTTCACCAAGGTATTTCAGTGCCATTGCCGAGCATTCGATGTGCCAGCCCGGAAAACCTTGTCCCCACGGGGAATTCCAACGCATGATGTGTTCGGGTTCAGCAAACTTCCACAGGGCAAAATCTAAGGGGTCTTCTTTATCCTCACGCACATCTTCACGTGTGCCATGCTCCAAATCATCTATTTTTCTACCGCTTAAATGCCCATATTTGGCAAAACTCCGCACCCGAAAGTAAACACTGCCACCCTGTTCATAAGCATGACCGCGTTCGATTAAACGCTGCACCATTTCGATTTGCTCTAAAATATGCCCAGTGGCTCTTGGGGTGATACTGGGTTTTTTCACGCCTAGGGCTGCTAAGTCCTGAAAATAACCCCACATGTACTTATCGGCAATTTCCATTGGCTCGAGTTGCTCGAGTTTGGCACGTTGACCAATTCTGTCCACGCCGTCATCATCGGTTTCTGAAGTGATATGTCCAACATCGGTAACGTTAGAAACAAAGCGCACTGCAAAACCACGGTATTCAAACCAACGGCGAATCACATCAAATGAAACACCTGTCCGCCCATGCCCAAGGTGGCTTTCAGAATAGACGGTTGGACCGCAAAGATACATGCCAATATGATGCGGCGAATTGGGAACAAAGGCTTCTTTGCTGCGGGTCAGGGAATTAAAAACAGTAATCATTACGACTCCTAAAATAAAAAACGCTCGAGAATTTACACTCGAGCGAACGCAATACAACACAAACTTACGCCACTCGGACTCGAGGGCAACAACACGAAAGCAGGGACTTCATGGATTCAGTATACACAATTTAGAGCCTGATGCCAGTCCAGTGGGCTTCCCAAACCTCGGGTTCAAGGGCGGCATCCCAGTTATGCCTTGAGATTGGCAGGATTGCCAGTTCGACCTGAATACTCGAGTGAAGCCGTGCCACAGGTTCAACCCGCAGAATTTCGCGGATGGTATTGACTTCGCCTTCGAGTACCAGTAAGCATTCGAGTAAACCCTGTTGTCTGGTCTCGAGCAAAACCAGCATCCCGTAGCGTTGCCCGTAATGGGCGCGTAACGCCTTGACAACACCTCTGAATTGCTCTGGTTTGACCGCCAGCATAGAGTAGTTTAACCAAAGGCGTATATTTTTGCTACCCCCAAATGTACGAAGCTAAAACTATAATCACTGACGTTTCTTTAGTTTGCCCAGACTTTTAGATTTGTACGCCCTGCCTGTGGTGCATTTCAGTATTGGAGATTTTGCCACAGAATAAAGAATCACGACGCTCCTCTCCCAGTTGGGAGAAGCTGGTAGTTTGATTTGTTTTTTAGTGCCTTTAGACGCATATTTTTTCGTAACCCCAATTCTTGAGATACACCCATGATGTTACGAGCTAGTGAGGTAATGCCAAGACTTCGGACAAAGGTGAAAGCACTTTTAGATTGATACTCGAGCCAAAAGTACAGAATTAACACCAAGGGAAACATTGTTTGCGCCGTTAATGAAAAAAGAAAAACCACCAACCAAACGCTACGTCTCGAGCAGCCAAGACTTGAAGCGCCAAGCCAACAGCCACGGCTCGAGGCAACCAGATTTTAGGCTAAAGGCTAAAGGTGAAAAATAAGCACCTTCAAAAATCACATATATCAACAACAGGCTTATAGTCTAGGGCGTACCATTCAGGGTAATTTCCATTGTTATCCAGAATTTTCGTGACCATTTCGGTGAATGAAAAAGCCAAAACATGTGTATCCATTCCAAAGTCAACATAAGTACCTCCCTAAAATGATTTA
>JAYWHB010000252.1:0-11998 GCA_043777915.1 Deinococcales bacterium | reverse complement strand
CTTCGGGCAGTGGCAAGTTTGTGAGTTTGGCTTCGATGCCTTTGAGAACATGTAAAAAACCAGCCCCACCAGAATCCACCACGCCAGCTTGTTTTAGCACGGGCAGCAAGTTGGTGGTGTTCTCGAGACTGATGTAGCCACCTTTGAGCGCTAGTTGCAATAACTCGAGGACATCTAAGTTCGGGTTAGCAGTCAGGGCAGCCCGTGCAGCTTCGGCGGTTTCCCTTGCGACGGTTAGAATCGTCCCTTCGACGGGTTTCATGACGGCGGCATACCCAATTTTGGTGGCGCGTTCTAAGGCTTCGGTCAGGGTTTGGGCGCTAATGCTGCTTTGTTCGCGTACCACTTCGGCAAACCCTTTCAGCAGTTGACTTAAAATCACACCACTGTTGCCCCTTGCGCCAAGCAATGAACCATAAGAAATTGCGCGTGTCACATCAGGCATATTGGCATGGTTGGCGACATCCAACTCACGGCGGACACTCTGCATGGTGAGGTGCATGTTTGTGCCTGTATCGCCGTCTGGCACAGGATAAACATTTAGGGCGTTGGTCTCTTCTTTGTACACACCAAGCCAATCGGTGGCGTAAATAAAGCACTCGGCTAATTGTTGACTGGTTAGGTTATGCACCGCGTCCACCTTTCTTTTTTACGTTATTTGCACCCGGTTTGGCAACCCCGACCACATGCACTTTAACGCTTGATAGTTCAATCCCAGCAAGGGCTTTGGCAGTATGCACAATACGGTCTTTGACATTTTCTGCCACAGCATGAATGGCAGTGCCGAACGCCACCACCACAAAGATTTCGCAAGTACGGGTTGTACCTTCGCCAGCCACGACCACACCATCTCGAGACTGTGGTTGCCCAAGAATTTTTTGAATCCCTTCTTTAAGGTTGGCGGGTGCCATACCAACCACGCCCGGAACTTCATGCGCCGCTAGACCAAGTAAACTGGCGAGAGCATTTTCTGTGACGTTGATTGTGCCTTTCACGTCTTCCTCCACAAAACTGTTTGCATTTGGCGATTATACGCGGTTTTTGGTTGACTCGAGAAGTGGGGATGAACATGCTTACTCGTGACTCGAGCCAAAATGTAAATTTGGGTTCTAACATCTGCAAATAAAGGGTTGTTGCCCTCGAGCAGCCAGTAATAAAGCACCGCCCCAATACTCGAGGGCGGTGCTTTTTCTGGTCATCTTACTTAGAAATTTGCATTTGGACTGCTAGCAGTGCCATTAACTCCATTATTTGTGCCAAATGGAGTACCGCCTTGTACGAACGTTCCAAATGTGACTGTATTGACATTACCAGCCGTTCCATACGTCACCGGTGCGGCAGTGGCTGAGCCTGCGTTGGCGTTGGCATTGAAGGCTGCGCCTCCGTTGGCATTTCCACCAGAACCACCTTGACCATAAGTTTGTTGACCTGAACCGCCCAGTGCATTACCTGGCGCTCCGCCTTGTCCTCCTGTGGCATTGTTGGTATTGAAGGTGGCAGTATTGATGCTCAGTGTAGCGGTGCTGGCATTAAAAACCGCGCCGCCTTGGGCAGTTCCGCCCAGTCCGCCCAGACCATTGGGAGCAGGAAGTGTCTGAGACCCTGCTGCACCCGAACCACCAATACCACCAATTGCCCTGTTGCCACTTAAGACACTGCTTAAATTTATAGTCAGTGCGCCAGAACTATAGATTGCACCGCCTTGTGCAGCACCTCCGACACCACCATTAGGTGCATCAAAACCTTGTATGCCATTGCTGCCCACACTACCTTGAGCTTGATTATTTTGGATTTTCATGTTGCTTAAGGTCAGTGTAGCAGCGTTTAGAATCGCTGCGCCTCGAGCCGAACTGCCAGAAGCATAGCCATTGCTGATGGTGAAGTTACTGAACGTGGCTGTATTGCCGGTTTGAATGTTAAAAACACGCATATTGCTGGCATTAAAAGCCGTTGCTCCACCCAGCACCGCCGCCGTTGGCGAGGCGTTGGTATTGGTGATGGTCAGGCTTTTACTGATGACCAAGGTACTTAAAAGCGTGATGTTCTGACCGTTAATGCCATTTAAGTTGATTGTGCCACCAGAGGCAATGTTTTGAATCGCACTGCGTAATGTTCCAGCGCCATTGTCGGCGTTGCTCGAGACGTTGATGGTTGTTGGTGCTTGGACTAAATAAATCGCCGTCGGCGCACCCACCGCCCGTGCCAAACGCACACTCGGAATAAAACGGTTGGTCGCGGTAGTGTCGGTCGAGCCGGGTAGGGTGTTGACCACTGCGCCCGTCAATTGGGCTGTCTGACTTGGAAGGCTGTTGAGGGCTTGTTGCTCGAGACTTTGCGTAACCCTGATTTGGTCGTCTGTGACCACCAAAAAGTCCATTGAAAAGGTAAATGGGTCATCCGAGATGGCGGCTTGTAATGGAAAACGCACTGCCAATGTGACCCGCCCATCGAATAAATTGGTGCTTGGGTTGGCAGCCAAGGTACGGCTTGTCGGGTTAGCACTGGTTCGCCTGACCACAAAACCATAATTGATGGGGACAACACCCGCCGTGGCAAAGCTCGAGATTTCAGATTCATCAAAAACCTGAAAATCCTCTGCCCCAGAACTGGTTTCGACTGTGTTGCCTAGGGCGTTGTAGCGCATTCCGTGGGTTGGCTTAAACGACTGTGCCAAGGCTGGCGTGGTCAAAAGTGTGCCGCCGTAACTTTTCATATCGGCAATTGCACTTTCACCAAGACTGGTTGCGGTGCTAACCGCCAGAAAACTGATGTTGCTGTTGGCGCTTGTGTAGGCTGTGCCAGCAATGGTGGCGTTGCGAATGTCATAGGTTGCACTGACCCAGCGCTCACCGCCAGAACCCCTTGTGCCAGTCGTGAAGGTACTGGTGTTAATCAGCTTCATTTGGATTCCACTGGCTGTGCCTGTCAGGGTTTGTGGTTGTAATTTGGCGTTTGAACTTACGCCGCTCGAGTCAACTTGAAAATTTACCCGTATCTGCCCGAGAACTTGGCTCGGTTCAGGACTGATTTGCGTACAGGCTGCCAGAGTAATGGCGGCAATAAAGGCAGTTTTTGTGTATTTGATAACGTTTTTCATTATTTTTCTCCTTTAATTGGAATCTCGAGTTGTATTGGTACTCGAATTGGCGAACCACCTATGATTGCATTAAATACGCCTAACACCTCGAGTTTTGGAGTGTGATACGCAGTTTTCTGGTTGGTAGGACTGTCTTTCATGAGATTCCTTTTTGGTGCGTCAACTCAGGGAATATGTTTTCAAGAAAATACCGTGATTAGAAATCTAAAATATACTGGAGTGAATTTTTTCACTCAATAAAATGCGCCTAACGCAGAATGAATCTTAAATTACTTGCGTATGATTCATAATGCGTTTTGCCAAGTACAATAAATTGTGCTTCTTTACATAATTCGAGTCTAGCACAAATTTTTTACGATCAGTATTTAACAAAGGCAGAGGTAGGACTTGCAAATTCAAGTGTTTTCAAGTAATATATTACATACCAATATGACTGATTCCCAAATACTTCTCGAGCAACTGAGTGTTATCAATAGCGTCAATCCTAGTTTAGTTGTGGGTGGGGCTGGCGAAACACAAATTGCTAAGTTCGTACAGCACTGGCTCGAGCAAAACGGCTTTACCACGCACTGGCTCGAGGACACGGCAGGTCGCCCAAGCGTGGTTGGTGTTGCCAAAGGCTCTGGCGGCGGGCGTAGCCTGATGCTGAATGGGCATTTGGATACAGTCACCATCGCGGGTTACGAAGGGAACGCCCTCGAGCCTCGAGTTGAAAACGGGCGGCTTTACGGACGCGGCAGTTACGACATGAAAAGCGGTGTGGCAGCCATGTTAATCGCGGCTTCTCGAGCCAAAGCGCTTGGCTTACGCGGCGATATAATTGTGGCTTGTGTCGCGGACGAAGAGGACTCGAGTCTTGGCACAGAAGAAGTCCTGCGGCACTTTAGCGCCGATGCGGGGATTGTGACTGAACCCACTGAACTCGAGCTTGTTACCGCACATAAAGGTTTTGTTTGGGCAACTATCACGACTCACGGCGTAGCGGCGCACGGCTCGAGACCACATTTGGGGGTGGATGCGATTGCTAAAATGGGACGGGTTTTACTTGAACTCGGAGCTTTAGATACTCGCTTGCGTTTAGGTTCACCGCACTCACTTTTAGGCACAGGGAGTGTTCACGCCAGTATTATTAGTGGAGGAGAAGAACGCTCGAGTTACCCAGCATCGTGCGTTCTCGAGCTTGAACGGCGCACCATTCCAAACGAAAATGCTGGCACTTTAGAATCTGAAATTCAGAGCATACTCGAGACCTGCCGTGCTGCTGACCCGACCTTCAAAGCCAGTTTCAAAATCGGACTCGAGCGTCACCCACTCGAGACACCGCCAAATGCAGTTATCCTCGAGATTTTAGCACGCAAAACAAATGCAAAAATTTCTGGCGCAAGTTACTGGGCAGATGCTGCGCTGATGCAAGCGGCTGGCATAGATACTGTTATGTACGGTGTAATCGGCGACGGCGCTCATGCCAGTACCGAATGGGTGGATTTAAGTAGTCTCGAGACCCTGACCGAAAATTTATTTGAAACCATCAAGGAGTATTGCCAATGAATCATCGTCTAAGTCTCGAGTCCATTGAACGCGCCATGCAGACTATTCCGCCCGAATTTTTGAACTCGCCACAATACGAATCCGAAGCCCTGAACGCTGTTCTTGGTACTCGAGTATTGCTTAAAATCGAAACCCTTAATCCAATTCGTAGTTTCAAAGGTCGAGGTGCGGCTCATTTCGTAGCTGGTCTCGAGCAGGGTGTAAAACTGGTTTGTGGCAGCGCTGGTAATTTTGGTCAGGCAATGGCGTATGCGTGTCGTGCCAAGGGTATTGACTTAACGGTTTTTGCGAGTGTCAATGCCAATCCACTTAAACTCGAGCGAATGCGGGCTTTGGGTGCAAATGTCGTTTTGCACGGTGATGATTTTGATGCGGCAAAACTCGAGGCGAAACGCTGGGCGGGCTTGAACAATGCGCGTATGGTTGAAGATGGTCTCGAGCCGTTAATCTCAGAAGGTGCTGGAACAATCGGACTCGAGTTACTAAACGGCAATGATTTTGATGCGGTGCTGATACCACTGGGTAATGGAGCGCTCTTAAATGGTGTTGCACGGTATTTCAAAGCTCACTCGAGGGCAAAAGTGGTGGCAATCTGTGCGGCTGGTGCGCCAAGTATGCTCGAGTCTTGGCGGGCTGGGAAGGTTGTGCGGTTTGAATCTGTGAATACCATTGCTGACGGGATTGGGGTACGCGAACCGATTTTAGAAGCCGTACAAGACATGAATGGCATTGTGGATGATGGCTTGCTGGTTTCGGATGCTTCTATCTTAATCGCCATGAAATTACTGCATCAGCATTTGGGTTTAGTGGTTGAACCGTCTGGAGCAGTTGGCATCGCAGCACTGCTCGAGCATAAGGAGCAGTTTGCCAGTTCTCGAATTGCCACGATTATTTGTGGTGGGAATCTCACACTCGAGCAGTTGCGAGTGTGGTTGTACTGATTTTTCTGATATGCTTCTTTTGGAGTATTACAAATGTCGCAGAACTTTGATCTTGAAGAATTGACTAGACGTGAAAGCGAACAAATTGAATGGAAAGAAAACGTTGCTGATGCCGAAAATGTGGTTGAGACATTGGTTGCTTTTGCCAATGACTTTTCTAATCTTGGCGGTGGCTATGTTATTTGTGGTGCAAAAGAAATAAAAGATGAGCATGGATTTCCAAAATTGGTTAAAGTTGGACTCACATCGGCTCGTATTAAGGAACTTGAGGGTAAAATCATGGCTTTGTGCCGTGATTATGTGAGTCCACCAATTGTACCAACCATTCAAGAATTGCCATCTGACCATGAAGCGAACCGTTTGTTGATATTTGTTATGCCAGCGACTAACGAAGCTCACTCTTTTCGTTCAAAAGAAGATACGGGCAAGTATTTTATTCGTATCAGTCGAGAGACTCGAGAAGCTCGGAATGGTTTGTTGCGCCAGCTTTTGGTTCGTAAGCATTCTTTAGAACCTTTTGATCGAAGAATTTGCCAACAAGCAACTATTGCTGATTTGGATTTGATTGCTTTGCGCGATTCACTGCAAAGAATGAGGTATTTTGATGCCAATGATGGTCTTGATGTTTTTCTAAGCGACGAGCGGGTACTTAGTCCATTTGTACCATCATTATGTGTCAAAGAATCACTAACAGGAATTTTAAGACCACGCAACTTTGCGGTTTTGCTTTTCGGGCGAGAGCCACAAAAGTTTTTTCCTGGTAGTTACTCTATTTTCTCGATTTATCCTGGAGAAGATCGGTCAGAAGTGAATGCTGAACGACATGACCTGACTGGAAATTTAATCGCACAAAGTGGTCGGTTAATTGATCTTCTGAATGTACAGGCATCTACTTCTTTTGATAAGTTAAGTTTTGATACACCAAATGCACTCAAATACCCGCGTCGTGCCTTAAATGAAGCTATAATTAATGCTTTGGTACATCGAGATTACGAACTTGTTGATCCCAATCGAGTCACTGTTTTTTCTAATCGAATCGAAATTTTGTCCTTTGGTTCTTTGCCAGATGGTATTCAAGTTGATGAATTTCAACAAGGTAAATCCAGTCCCCGTTGGCGCAATCAAAGTTTGGCATGGTTCATGATTAAATTGCAGTTGGCACAAGCTGAAGGGCAGGGTATTCCTACGATATTGCGAACCATGCGAGAAGAAGGTTGCCCGCCTCCAGAATTTGATATTAATGATGTTCGAGTAATATGTAAGCTACCAGCCCATCCGCGTCATGCTTTAATGCGTGATATAAAAAGAGTTGAAGCCAGCATTGCGGTTGGAGAAATTCAAGAAGCTAAACACAAATTGCTGACTTTAATCAATAAGGATACCTTAAACTATCGAGTCATTCAGCTTTTTGCTGAAGTACAGCAGATACTTAAAGACCCTAAGCCAATCTTAATGTTTTTAGAGAACAATCAAAGTCATTTATCTTCATTGGATGCTGCCACTATCATGTCCTTGGTAGATGCAATACTTACAGATGAGAAACCAGATACTAACTGGGTACAAGAGTTACTTGGTTTGGCAAGTCGCCAACGCTTAGAGGTACAAGAAGTTCGTCAAATCGCTTTGGGTTATTTTAAGCTTAAACAACCTAACCAAGCTTTGTTAGTTCTCGAAAAAACTTTGGAAGAACATGATGTTTGGTATCAAAATGCAGCGATTTTGCAATTGCGTGGACGAGCTTTTTTAGAGTTGGCAAAAAAGTGCCATCAGACTGCAATGAACCGAACCATGCCTAAAACTACTCGAGACCGAGCAAAAGCTGAGTCTATTCATTACCTAGAAAAAGCAGAACGAGATTTTCATAATGCGCTTTTGTATCAGCCAAGTCCAACTATTGAAACAATTTTGCAAGAGTCATTATTGCAAATCAAGAACCTACAAAGTCGAAATCAATTCAGAATTTGACTAATAAAATCAATGTCTTGACAATTCATTCTAAAAATGCTCGAGGTGGTATAAGCGTGGCTATATTCCTTCAAAGTCTTGTGATTCGCTCTGCCAATATTACCGATTGGGACATGTTCTATCCGTTCCTCGACCATGACCGCCCAATGGATTCGCTCGAAGCTGCTTTTGGGCGGTATCAAGCTAAAATTCATTCTGATTTGCATGGTGTTTTTGTGGCTGAACTCGAGGGTAACGTTGTTGGAATGGCAATGGCGCACGTCTGGGACGAATTCATCATGAGTGGGCGCAAGCAAGTGCGTTTCTCGAGTTTATTTGTTCACCCAGAGTTTCAGCGTTTAGGAATTGGTAGGGCTTTGTTTGAAACCACTCGAGCTTGGGCGCAGAGCATTGGCGGGACTTGGTTTGAATGGTATGCCAGCCAAAGCGCGGTTGGGTTTTATGAGCGCTTAGGGTATGTGGGTTCGGTAGATGCAAGCCCTGAACATTTGTACTTTGAAATTAAGTTCTAACTTGGAGTCAACTGGGTAATCAACTCAGCCTCAAGCGGATAAGTCTCGAGAAAATACGATCTGGTTTTATCCACATAATCTTCGTATTCAAATCCCGGCGCGACTGTACAACCTAAGAGCGCCCAAGCCCCACCATCTACCAGTCTCGAGCCTTGCCAGACACCCGCAGGGGCGAGTACCTGCGGACGTTGACCACGGGCTAAATCTTTGCCAATGAACATGCTTTTACTACTCCCATCGGGAAATAATTGCAGCATTTCCACCGCGTCGCCAGCGTAATGATGAAACATTTCGTCACCACAAAGTTTATGCAGTCTTGAGTAGGTGTCGGGCGTTAATAAGTAATAAATAGCGGTGCTTTCAAGCCGTGGACTGGGGTGTGTCTCGAGTGGTGGTAAAAACCGTGCTGAGCGGTAAGACTCGAGAAAGTACCCACCTTCACGCGGGTGGGGTTGTAAGCCTAAAATTTCAATAATTTGTTTGGCAGTCATGGTTTACTCGAGAATTTGGTAAGCCGATATGGTTAAAAATTCGGCAAATGGTTCTTCGGTGGTGTCTATTAAAATTTTGGCGGCTTCTTCAAAGCGTTTGCCTTCTGCTTTTAGCTGCCCAAGGTACTTTTGAATAGTTTGCAGCACCAAGTCGCGTGTGACAATTGTGCCGCCCTCGAGTTCGACTTTGTGATGCACCCATTGCCAGAGTTGCGCCCTCGAGATTTCGGCGGTAGCCGCGTCTTCCATTAAATTATTGATTGGCACTGCCCCACTGCCGCGTAACCATGCTTCTAAGTATTGGAGTGCCACAGAAACATTTAGCTCGAGTCCAGTGCGGGTCACACCATCGGTCGGGACAATTAAAAGGTCTGATTCAAAAACTGCCCCTTCTGGAATTTTGCTGATTTGATTGGGGGTCGGCATCAGTCGGTTAAAGACCTCGAGTGCCACAGGGACAAGTCCGGGGTGCGCCACCCAAGTGCCGTCATGACCATCACCAGCTTCGCGTTCTTTATCAAGCCGAACTTGTAAAAATGCCCTGTCGTTGGCAGCCTCGTCGTTTTTAACGGGAATAAAAGCACTCATCCCGCCGATGGCTGGGGCGTTGCGCTTGTGGCAGGTTTGAATCGCCAGTTTCGAGTAGGAGCGCATCATTTGGGTTGCCATCGTCACTTTGGCACGGTCTGGCAGCACAAATCTGGGGTCGTGACCGAGTTTTTTAATAAAACTAAAAATATAATCCCAACGTCCGCAATTTAAGCCGCTCGAGTGGTGGCGCAGTTCATACAAAATCTCGTGCATTTCAAACGAAGCAAGGATTGTTTCGATTAAGACTGTGGCGCGAATCGTGCCTTGTGGAACACCAAGGTAATCTTGGGCAAAGACAAATACCTCATTCCAAAGCCGTGCCTCGAAATGAGATTCGAGTTTGGGCAGGTAAAAATAAGGGGCTGAGCCACGTTCAAGCAGCACCTGAACATTGTTAAAGAAATAAATCCCAAAATCAAACAGCGAAGCAGAAATAGCTGTGTCATCCAAGACCGCATGGCGTTCCTCGAGATGCCAACCACGCGGACGAACTTTGAGTGTTGCAACTGTTTGGTTTAACACATAGGTTTTTTCGCCCTGCTCGAGTGAAATATTGCGTTTATTGGCATCAAGCAAATTCACTTGTCCAAGGGTGGTGTTTGACCATGTTGGACTATTGGCATCTTCAAAATCTGCCATAAAGACCTTTGCCCCAGAATTGAGGGCGTTAATCACCATTTTTCGGTCTACAGGTCCGGTTATTTCGGTACGGCGGTCTTGTAAGTCTTGTGGCAATGGGGCAACCGTCCATTCAGATTCCCTGATGTGGCTTGTTTCGGGCAAAAAATGCGGTAACTCGCCGTCTTTTAAGCGCTTGGCGCGTTCGGCTCGAGCGGAAAGTAACTCTAAGCGCCGCGCTCCAAATTTCTGCTCGAGTTGGGTCACAAATTCTAAGGCAGCTTGCGAAAATAATGGCATTGCTGCTTCGGGTACAGCTTGGGTTAAATCTATGGTCATGGTCAAGTATACAAAAATTTCCTGCGTAAAGAACAGGGTACTCATTTGTTTGGTGTTGTTGGCATGTACCATTGCCAAATGGCTTACTCAGATTTTAAGTTATTTGAAGTCCAGCAAAAATTTGCTATTAACATCCAAGAAGACAGCAATCTCTTTGCCAATGTTAAGGAAGTAGCTTTGCCGAAAACACTGTTTGATATTTTATCGCGGTATTTGCCGTTAGCCTTGAATTTGAATACTGAAAAAGCACGTTCAGAACTTTTAATTGCTCCATTTTTAACTGAATTTCAACTCTTGCACCACACCAAAGTGAGTATGTTTTCGGGTATTGAATTTAATGTCAATGAAGCAATGGGCTTAAAAGGTCGGTGTGATTATATTCTCTCGAGTAGCCCTCAGCAATTGCTCTTAACTGCGCCGATTTGTGTGTTGGTTGAAGCGATTCCGCCCGAAGGTGCATCTTGGAATCAAGAAGCTAAGAATGAAAACATTATCGGTGGGCTTGGACAGTGCTTGGCTGAAATGCTGGCGGCTAAGCAATTTAATTTTGAACAAGGTCATCCAGTTGATTGTATTTATGGAGCAGTCACGACAGGAATTCAATGGCGTTTTTTGAAACTCGAGAACCAAACAGCCTTTGTTGATGCTGTAGAATACTCGATTCAAGACCCTGAAAAGATTTTTGGAATTTTAGAGCATATCGCTTTGTAAGATTCTCAAGGTATTTTTAATGTCTCGAGGGCGCGTTCTTCGGCGGGAATCCGAAAACCAAGTAGTAAAATTGCATTCAGAACACTAAAAACAATGGCTGTAATCCAAGCATCAAAAATCAGTGGTGTGACCAATAACTCGAGGGCAACAACCATATAATTGGGGTGTTTAACCAGACTGTATAACCCAGAGCGTACCAATTTTGCATTTGGCACAATAATGATTCGGGTATTCCAGAGTTGACCTAGGCTCGAGATGACGATGTAGCGTAAGACCTGAGCGACTAAAAAAAGCCCAAGCCATAACCACCATAAACTCGAGAGAATCGCGCCTCGTAGCCACCCCTCAAGCAGCAGTGCCACAATCCAACTCGAGTGCAAAGCCACCATAAATGGGTAATGTTCTGGCGAAAATTCTTTGCCACCGTTTGCCATTGCCCAAGCTAAATTGCGTTTGGCATGACCCAGTTCAAGTAAGCGCTGCACGATAATCAAGGCAACCAAGGCAAATAACACGGCTCGAGTTTACCTGATTTCGGTTGTCTCGAGCAGAAATTTCTTGATGTCTGACCATGCAAGACTAGCCTCGAGACCAGACACCTTACTTTTTTTGGCGGCGGCTTCTTGGGTAATCACAAAACCATGCTCGCTGTTTGGGTAAATGTTCAGTTGGCTTTGTTTGCTGTTTGTCTTTAGTGTCTCATGTAAGACTTTGGCTTGTTCAGGTGGCACAACCACATCTTTACCACCCTGAATAATCAGTACAGGCATCCCGCTCGAGATTTTTGGTACAGCGCTTAAACCCATGCGAATCGCAAACCCTTGCGGGCGGTCAAGTGGACCATTGCCGTAAGTATCTTTGGTCAATTGGTCATTGGAAAGTTGATTGGTGCGTACCAAATGCTCATACCATGCGACAATATCGGCTACGCCATAAGCAAAGACCAAACTGCGAAAACTCGAGTCCCTTGCGCTGCTAAAAAGCCCGATCAATGCCCCGTGGCTTGTGCCAAATTGGGCAATACGCTTGGCATCTACTCGAGGGTGGGTCTTAAACCAGTTATAGCCTGCCAGAACATCGTCTATTTCGCCTTTAGCGACTTCGACTTTGCCATCCGAGCCGTCCTCGCCTCGGTAACTCGAGGCAAAAACCGCCAAGCCAGCCAGTGCCAGTTCACGGCAGCGT
>JAYWHB010000251.1:0-12005 GCA_043777915.1 Deinococcales bacterium | reverse complement strand
GCTACACTAAATTCATGATTTCACTTCATTCCAAAACCCAACAAATCATTTTGGAATCCCTCGAGCAAATCGAACCCATAGCGATTCTACGAGATGGTCTGATTACAGGATATTACGTGCCTGTTATTCCGAATCATGCGGATACACAGGCAATACAGACATCATCTGAGGTGATGCAGCAATGGCTCGAGGCTCGAGGGATTCGTGAGGACGATGTTCTGGCTGATTTTAATTCATTGCGTAAAAATCAACACTCTGCATGAAACGTTGGCACTTTGTCTAGGTTTGCAAACTTCGCTTTGCACAGAGGATAACGATTTTTTTGGTCTTGGAATTACCACTTGGAAATCTGCGTTGATTGATATTTTTCTAACTTGAGGTACTTGACAAATTTGTATATAGGTTTACTATGTACTTATCCTAGGTACTCGAGGTGATGATGAAACCAGACGCAAATTTACTCAAAGGCAACTTAGACCTGATTCTGCTCGAAATCCTCGAGCCAAACCCAATGTACGGACTCGAGATTATTAACGAAGCCCAACACCGCACCGAAGGTTACTTTGATTTCAAAGAAGGCAGTTTATATCCAGCCCTACACCGACTCGAGCAACAAGGCTTACTAGCCGCCGAATTCATGGACAGCACCACGGGCGGACCGCGCCGTAAATACTACCGCCTGACCGACAAAGGCAACAAAACCCTAGCGCAAAAACGCCTCGAGTGGAAACGATTTAACCGAGCCATAGATGCTCTACGCGGTGGTGCAACATGAACCTAGAAAAGTACCTGAGCCAAGCCACCAAAGGACTGTGGGGCAAGAAAAAACTCGAGGTACGCGAAGAAATCACGGCTCATATTCTCGAGCGAGCTTACAAACACGAAGTCTCGGGGGTTGAACATGACCTTGCCATTACTCAAGCCATTGCAGAACTTGGCGACCCAAAAACCATTCGAGCAGGAATGATAGGAGTTCACACCATGCCAAATCTATTTAAGATTTCTGGATTTCTAACAGTTATCGCAGCAGGCGCAATTGCCATGCTCAGCGTCTCGAGCGCTCAAGTGACAGGCACAACTCGAATGCCTATCGCGGCTTGTACCAACGACCCTCAAGTCACCACAATTAGCAATCCATCCAACAGCAACGATGATCGAAGAATCCCATGCGAGGGTGGACTTTGGCTTGACTTAAACAGTTTACGCGCCACACTCAAAACATTCAAAGTCGAATTTTCTGAAGGTCAGCTCTTGCATTCTAACGCCAAACAACTGTACCTCTTTTTTCCACAAGGAGGCATGGCTCTGATTCAACAACCCCAAACACTTTACTTTGGTTTTGGAGCCAAATTTCCACTCTCAGGGGATTATATTCCAAGCAGTTCGTTGGTTGAAGGATTGCGTTTCTTAGCAGTTCCATTCACCATGTCGGGTTGGGATAATCCAACTTTACGCGTCGGACAAGTCAAATTTCAAATAGGCTCAAACGAAATACCCATACGCGGCAGTGATTGGTACATCAGTATTCTCTACCCAAGGATACAAAGCCTCATGAGTGGCTGGACGAGTGACAACATTTGGTTAGACGCTCCTAACTACATGGAAGAACGAGCTACACAATTAAAAACCCCAACGTACTTCAGAAATTATCAGCACAAAATCCAAACCGAATTACCAAGTGGTCAGATTGTTGTTGTGCTAAATCGTGCCGTTCCACGAACCATCGAAGTGGCTGGTCGCATCCCTGAGACACTGCCTTCATTTATTCGAGCCTACATTGCAACTGTTGGAGAAAATGGTGTTCTCGAGTACCCAAGTGAAGCCAAAAGCCTACGCTTCGTAGATCAACTCAAGAACATGCGTCTTACCAAACAAGAAAGTGCTGGTGACATTGTGATCTTAAAATTCACGCATCAAATGAACCTCGGCAAAGAAACCTTTGCAATCATTCCCTCGAGCAAACTTTCTAAGTAATCTTGCAGTATTCTCGAGCCATGAAGTTTTCACTCGAGGACACTGACAGAATCATCATGATGGCATGGGAAGACCGCACGCCTTTTGAAGCCATAGAAGCCCAGTTTGGCATCTCTGAAGCCGAAGTCAAAACCCTGATGCGTCAAGTGCAGAATAAAAAAACCTATATTCGTTGGCGTGAACGGGTCGAAGGGCGAATCACCAAACTTGGCAAGCTGCGCGACCAAGCTGTAACCCGCCATAAATCCAAGAACCAAAAGTTCTAAACCAAGCTCGAGACACTTAGCTACCCGAAGCCGATAACCCAGAGAAAAACTTCCAAATCAGTTCGTTTGTCCCTTTCATCCACGCATGATAATAGCCAAATTGCCCCCAAACGGCTTCGGATAATTCATGTGGACACCAGACCACCGGAAAACCCACCGAACCAAGGTAACGCTGGCATTTGAAACTCGAGAAATCTTCAAGCGGCAGTAAATCGGCTTTTTTGGGGTAGCTCTCAAACTTGTTTTGTAATTTATTCGAGCGCACCAGCACATCACGCACCCACATTCCTTCTTTGATTGACACAAGTTCGTCGCGTGGGCTGTGCAGAATTAGTGCGGCAACAGGTTTAGGACATTGTTGCTCGAGAATCCCGCCGCCAAGTGTGGCGAATGCCCGAATGACTGGGCGGACACAACCAAGGCTGTTGACAAAACTAGCACCCAGCGAATACCCAACGGCATAAATCCGTTTTTGGTCAAAACAAACATTTTTACGCAAATACTCGAGCATCGCATCAAAAAACTTGTAATCGCGCAGGTTGCCAGCTTTATCTTTGGCATTCCACCAGCGCTCGTTGGGGTTGGGCATCCCGAGCGGATACACTTGCACCGTATCGGCACTAAAGTTAATAAAACTGACATTGGGGTTGGTACGCCCATGAAAAATAAAAGTCAGGGCGGGGATGGTCTTGCCTTGCGGGATTCGTACGCTAAATTGGCGGGTCGCACCAAAAAAATTGAGTTTACCGACAAAATCGCTCTGGGTTTTACCATTGCAAGCACTCGAGCGGTTGGGGGTAGCGATGGGGGCTGCACCAATCGTGGGCGACAAAGCCACACCCATCTGCTCGAGTTTGACACGGCAGGGTTTATCAATGAGTTCACCGTTTAGGCGGTAATCGTTATCGCCCGAGTTGGCTTCAAAGGCTTGGCTCGAGTCAAGTTCATAGATTTGCGGTGCAACCCCGCAGGTCAGGGTGCGCTGACGATTCTTAAGGGTCATAAAAAGGGCTGCACCGTCCCATTCGGCTTGCATGGTGTAGGTTGCGCCAGTTGTTTCGCCTTCAAAGATATTATTGCCACGACTTAGCACCGCCGACCAAGTACCTAAACCCGCAAATTCGACTGTCCAACGCTGCCCTGTCCCCAGTTTTGGCGGATACATATATAAAGGGTGTGGGGTGGGCAATGGTACACCGATTTGCTCCAAGGTTAATGAGCAGGTTTTGGATTTTATGGTTGTTCCACTACTCGAGCGCTGTTGTTCGCCGTATTCAGCCGTGGTCAAACTAATGGGCTGGGCGGGGTCAAAAACGGTGTTTGAATCCCAACTGAAACTGCATTCGATCAGTCTTTGCGAATCAAAAACCCGCAGCCACCAATGGTCTTCAGTAACCTGTTCAATGCCGATGCGCCAGTTTGAGTCGCCACTTTGCATGATAAAACCAACAAATTTGTTGTCCTCTCCACCACGACGATTGACCAGAATTGTCCATTCGCCGACATCTTGCACAGCAACTTTCCAAACCTGCCCTAGCTCTAATTTGGGTGGGGACATAAAAAGCGGGTTGGTCGGCTGACCAAGCGCCAAACTCGAGAGCAGCAATAGTAAAAGTAGTTGTTTCATAAACAACCCCATTCTAAAAAGCTCGAGAATTTGTTACCACTCCAACGATAGACATTAAAGCCGTAGCCTTCCCATAAAATCGTGTTGACCAGAACTTCCATTTTGCCGTCACCATCAAAGTCGCTAATTCCATTGATCCAAGTGGTAAAACGAAATGGCGGACTGATGCCTTGGTCAGCATATTTCTGTCCATCGAAATCGGTTTTTGTAAAGGCTTCGCGCAGCACAAAAGTCTTGACTCCACTTGGGGTGACTTTACGCACCAGCGCCAAAGCGTAATCATGAGCTTTCATGGCATAGCCCATACCAATCATTTCAAAATTCGGGCTGAGGGCGGGGCGCTGTGCCACCAGAATAATTTCGTCCGATTTATCGTTGTCTAAATCCACTTTGAGGATTTGGGTCATCTGCACAGGGGCTTTGATGCCTCGAGCCGCCAATTCTTGGGACATGACTTTTTGGTAAACAGCGTTGCTTAATGGGATACGCTCGACTTTGCGCGGCTGAATGTTCCACGGTGCGAGCAAGCCATAAATCTGTCTCGAGATTTTACTTGAGGTCTTAAAATTCAGTTCTGCACCGCAATTTTGACTGGGTTTGACTACCCCAATAATGTTGGCTGTGCCGACTGCCCCGACATCGGTCAGCAGGGTAAAATTGCGCTTATCCTCGAGCAAGGACTTTGTGGCGGGGCTGGCATTGTCGGTGGTGGGTATCCATTTGTTGTTCTCAAAGGTGGCAACCACATGAGCCTTGGTTGTGCCGACCTCGAGCAGTACGGCTTTCGGGGCAGTTTGTGCCAATGCCAAAGCCGCCATAATAAGTACGGATATGCCAATTTTTAGGGTCATAAAATAGAGTACATGAAAAAACAAAATTGGATTAGCCTAAATTAAGGTCTGCTTGATGCGCTCGAGTTGCTTGGTGTGGTGCAAAATACCCTACGCCTCGCGTTTCTCGAGCATTCCCGCTACAAATGCGCCAATCACTAAACCCCAAAAAGCACTGCCTAAACCAAGAAATTCTGCGCCAGAAGCAGTGATTAAAAGCGCAAAAATACTCGAGTCTCGGCGGTTACTTTCCTTAAATGCGCCCTCCAAACAACTCGCAATTGTGCCAGATAAAGCCAGTCCAGCCATACCAGAAGTGAGTGGTTTTGGCAATGCCAGAAAAAGTGCCACGATGGTTGTGCCAAATAAGCCCAAAATGATTTTCAGGACACCCGCCACAATCCCAGCCCCATAACGCTTCTTTGGGTCTGGATGGGCTTCGGGGCTGTTGCCAAGGGCGGCGGTAATTGCGGCTAGGGTTAAACCATGACTGAGTAACGGGGCAAATAAAGCGCTTAAGATACCCGTGCTGACCATTGCGCCTTTGGTTGGCGGGTCGTAGCCAAACGAACGCATCACCGCTAATCCGGGGGCGTTTTGCGAAGCCAGAGCCAAAGCAGTTAAGGGAATCCCAAGTCCAAGCAGCGCCTCGAGATGAAAAGTCGGCGCAATCAGCATCGGTTGGGCAAACTCGAGGGCAATACCATTCAGACTAAATTTCCCCAAAACTGCGGCGCTCGAGAAGCCAACCAGTAACGCCCAGAGCATCGGCACTCGAGAACGCAGAAACTTCGCACCTAGAAACGCGGCAATCATCAGGAGTACCAACACCGGCTCGAGGGTCACAGCCGTAAATAAACCCAGTCCAAACTTAAATAATGCCCCAGCCAGCACTGCCAAAGCCACGTTTTGCGGCACAAGTTTAATGACTCTATCAAACCAACCTAAAGCGCCAAGTAGGGCAATCACCAAACCAGAAATTAGATAAACACCTACTGCATCCGAAAGCGGGTACTTGGCTAAATCGGTTGCCAGCAGTGCCAGCCCGGGCGTGTTCCAAGCTGCCAGAACTGGTTGTTTGTACCACCATGATAAACCCAAACTAAGAATGCCACTGCCAACACAAATTGCCCAAACCCAAGAACTGAGTTGTGTAGGGCTTAAATTGGCTTTATCGGCAACATCAAAAGTCAGTACCAGCGAACCCGTAAAGCCAACAATCACAATCAGTATTCCAGCTAGAACCGTGCTGGTGGTAATACTTTCTTTCATAGTTTTTCTCACTTCCCAAGTTTTTGCTGAATTTGCTTAAATTTCTTATGCAGCAAAGGCATAACTGTTTGATACTCGGCGACATGGATACCGCTTTTATCCAATTCGAGCAGTTCGATTTGTTCTTGTTTTTTGCCTGTACAGAGAATAATTCCAAGTGGCGAAGATTCATCGGATTCTTGTTCAAATTTGGCTAAGTAACGCAAATACAATTCCATCTGCCCTTTGAAGCCAGCTTCAAAATCGCCAATTTTTAGGTCAATAGCAACCAAGCGTTTGAGCTTACGATTATAAAGCAGTAAATCAATATAGAAATCATCGCCGTCAAGTTGAATACGTTTTTGCCGCGCCACAAAAGTAAATCCTGCTCCCATCTCGAGCAAAAAATGTTCAATTTCACGCAGTATTGCATCCTCTAAATCCTTCTCAAGATACCTGTCTTGTAACCCAAGAAAATCAAGAATATACGGGTCTTTTAAGAGTAAATCAGGTAAAACTTTCTTTTCGGAACGCAATTTCTCGAGGTCATGACGAATTGTTAGTTCGGGCTTTCTCGAGAGTGCGGTACGCTGATAAAGCTGTGAACTTATTCGTTCGCGTAATTGGCGCACACTCCAGCGTTCCAGTTGTGCCATTTCAGCATAAAATTCTCGTTGCAAATCATTCTTAATCGGTATTAGCGCCACTAAATGTGTCCATGTTAATTGTCGTGTCAGTGAAACGACAATTTCTTGTGTCGGGTATAACGTTACAAATTGCATCATGCGACGCAAGTTTTTTTCTTCAAACGCCCGTCCGAATTCTTGGCTTAGACTCTGGGCTAGTTCAAGCACAATTGTTTTTCCATATTCGGCTCGTTCACCTTGCAAAATTTCTTGATTGATGCGCCTTCCTATTTGCCAATACAACATCGTCAGTTCAGCATTGACCACCATAGATGCTTGTGATTGAGCTTCGGCAATCAACCCATGAATCTCGAGCAGTAAGTTCTTTTCTTTGATTTTCACTTTGTCTCCCAGCGTGCCAATGCCCTTGTCCAGTGCGCCTCGAGTTCGCGTTTGGCGGCGGCTAAGTCTTTGCTCTCGAGGGCGGTAATGATTTTTTGATGCTCTACAACGCTTTTACTGGCAGCTTTACCACCACGCCAATAATGAATTTCTAGGCGAATATGATTGGTTTTAAGGTCAGCTAAAATACGCAACAGTTCTGGATTATCACAACGCCCAGTCCACAGGCTGTGCAGTGCCGTATCCTTGAGGGCTGCGACTTTGGCATTGACAGCCACAAGATTTTGCTGCACGGCAATATTCAGGGTTTTCATCTGCTTAAAATCTATTGCCTCGAGATGGGAAAAGCTCAGTTCTAACGCTAGTGGCTCGAGCAGACGTAAAATTGGGTAGACACGACTGGCAAGACTTTTATCCACCCCCGAAACTCGAGTCCAAGCATTACTTTTGGTTTCGATTAAACCTTCATCCTCGAGCCGACGCAGGGCTTCGCGTACTGGTGTGCGACTGACCCCAAGTTGCGTGGCAAGGTCGGTATCGCGGATTTTCTCAAGTGGTTCGAGTGTCCCATCTATAATCCAATTTTGGATCGTGCTGTAGACATCTTCACGAAAAAGTCGTTTCTCGAGGGGCAGCGTATCGGGAATTGGCATAAATTAGTATATCAGATATTAGTTATGATTGCGGTAAAGCATAACGGTTTAAGTAAATCCAAGCGTTGCCTTGACGGGTTACAAGCTCTAAGCCAGCCGCTTTTGCCCACGCATCTATCTGACCAGACGGCACATACTCTGGTTCAAACAATTCTTGGCTAATCACAATTTGTCCGTTGGGTTTTAATGCCTTGACACACGCTTCCAGTGCCAGTACAGGATTCGGAATCTCGGGCAGCACCGAAATCAGCACAATCACATCGGCTACTGCTGTTAGTTCCAACTTACAAACATCCACACTGATAAACTCGAGATGTGGCAAATCTTGCGTTTTGGCTTTGGCTTCTGCCACATAACGCGGTTCAATATCTTGCACAATCAGTCTGGCACAACGCATCGCCAAAGCTCGAGTGAACAAACCCGAACCACACCCAATCTCGAGAACCGTATCTGTGGGTTCAATCCCACACTGGTCTGCCGTGCGCTCAGGATTGCGGTACGCTTTGCGCCAAGGATTCTCGAGTAGCCATGTCCAACCGTAAGGAATTGGTTGTGGGAAAAGCCTAAACCACACCCGTATCAGGATTTGAAAAGCAATAAAAGCCAGCAACGCATCAATCAAGAACATGCTCAAGTATACGCGTTCAATACAACTTAAATTTGTGTAAGACACATAGCGTTTATTTTAACGCCGAGGGTCAAGGCGGTCTCGCAGTCCATCACCCAGTAAATTCAAGCCCAGTACGGTAAAGGCTATCGTTAAACCAGGAAAAATAGTTGCCCAAGCGCTCTGGTAAATAAAGGTTTGGGCATCGCGTAGCATTACCCCCCAACTCGGGGCAGGGGGTTGTGTGCCTAAGCCCAAATAAGAAAGTGCGGCTTCTGCCAGAATTGCAATTCCAAAGGCAAAGGTGGCTTGGACAATCAGTGCCGAAGCAATATTGGGCAAGACATGCCGAAACATCAAACGGGCATCGCGTGCGCCCAAAGCTCTGGCACTGTCAATAAAATCTAGGTTTTTGGTGGCAATGACACCGGCTCTGGTTAAACGCGCAAAAGTCGGAATACTCGAGATTCCAACCGCTAACATCGCGCTCCAAATATTCGGGCGCAAAATAACGGCAATTAAAAGGGCTAGTAAAATCGTTGGAAATGCCGAAAGTGCATCTAAAATTCGCATGATGATGTCATCTATTAAGCCACCAAGCCAGCCTGAAATCATGCCCAGCAACAAGCCTAGACTCGAGCCGATGCCAACGCTGATTAAGCCAACCAGAACGCTGGTACTTGCGCCACGCAGCAGTCTGGATAAGGTATCGCGTCCAAAATTATCTGTGCCAAGAGGGTAAGTTAGGCTGGGGCTTTGGAGTTGTACCGCAAAATTCTGAAATGTTGGGTTGTGTGGAGTCCAGATTAAACCGAGCAGCGCCGCAAAAAGCAGCAGCCCAAATATGGCAAAACCAAAAAGTAAATTGAACTCGAGACGCGCCGTGCGCTTAGGCTCGAGTTCTGGGGTTTGAGAGATAATTTGATTCATGGGGTATCCTGATTCAAAACAGTTTGACGAATCTGTTGCCAAACTTGCAAATGCTGTTTCTTAATGCCACTACCACGCTTAAACTCTGTTTCGAGTAAATGGGTGTACTCAGCTAAAAATGCTTGTGGTTGACTAATCAGCCTTAAATAATACTTTAAGGACGGTATTACGCCATTGACAATAAATTGGCAAGCGTGGCGTTGTTTGTATTTTTCGATTGTGCGAGTGACCAAGGTTTGGTCAACCACGTTTGGTTCATTGGTGGTCAGGATATAGTAACGGTCTGTCTGACTTGTTTTAATTTTTTGATAAGCAAGATCAATCATTTCGGCACTAATGGGTTTATTATGCTTAATTTCAACAGCCTCAAAAGAGCTTTGATTGGCATTGAGAATATCAATATCCCCCAAGGCTTTAGACCGCGAATCTGGGCTGGTATGGGACTCGAGGGGAGAAAGTATTTTACCTTCATAACGCTTTAAGTCTGGTAGCAATAAGCGGTAAATGGCATACATCGCAAGCACTGGAATCCGCGCTGTACCAACTGTTCCTTGTGGGTAAGAATAGCTGATGTGCTGAGTAATTGCATCTATTATTTTGCTAATGCTGACTTCGTTTGTTTCCAACACCTCAAAGAGCAAATCATCATCTTTTGTGATTTCAAATAGGAAAACAAATATCGCACGTAACATCTCGTTAGCTTTTTCTGGATTTTTCTCAAGAAAGTCAATAATATGTAAAAAAGCCTCTTTGACTTTTTTATTTCTAATAGCACCTCTATATTGCAAACCAAAAGGCTGACCCTGTTCTAAACTTCTTGTCAGCCACGAGCCATCAGAAGCCATTGCAACTCGTAAAAAATTGTTTCTTAGAAAAGGCGTAGTGTATTTTTTGTCAAAAACGCGCCCAGAATAACCATTTTTCATCTTTTTTTGATGCAGTCTAATGTCTTGCATTGGTCTATAGATTTTATAAGTAACAGATGTAATTACAACTCCGAGAACTGCTTTTTGTTTATCTGCATTCTGCACAATGATTCTTAGGTTTTTCAGACAATCATCTGGCAATTGAATCTTGGGATTTTCTCGAGCGGTCTGCAAAGCTGTTTCAAGAATTTCACTTGGATGAACTGACATGATTCTCCCAAAAAGCAAGTTGTTCTTTAATTTGAGGTTTTGATATTGCCAAATTTTCTAAACGTTGTCTGGCAAAATCACAGTATTCTTGACTAATTTCAAAACCAATGTACTGGCGTTTATTTTGCACAGCCGCCACCGCAGTTGAACCCGACCCAAGAAACGGGTCAAGCACAATATCCCCTTCTCGAGTTAGCAGTTTAATCAATTCGGTAATAATTTTAACTGGGTAAATTGCAGGGTGTGGGCAATTTTTAATTGATTCAACTGGTGAAATCAACGCATCTTTTTTAAGCGGGTTGCCATAAACACGAATCAAGGTAAACCCATTTTTATCAAGTTGAATTTTTCGCCCGCCTTCCTGACCACCAAAAGGTTCGGAGTGAATACCCCTGATTTTCATCCGAAATCCTTGAATCTCACCTCGTTTGACCTCTTCAATAATCTGCTCGAGGGCATCACGTGCCATGGTTTTTTGTGGCTCGGTCAAATTGGATTGCTCGATTAAACCAAAGTATTTTTGTCCAACATTTCCCCCAGCACTGGTTGGCTTGGTCATTTCTAGTGGTGCTAGATAATCATCTATAAAATACTGATAAGCATTTGATTTCACAAAATGAAAAAATGGTTCTGTGCTACTGACTAAACGGCGCTTAAATTGCCGTGGGGTTGGATTGGTTTTTAGCCAAGTAATTTGATTGACTAAACTAACCTTTGCTTGGCTGGTGGCGGCAATGGCAAAACGATAAGGGAGCATCATCAGGCTTCCATCTTCGTATTTGTCGCCTAAGTTAAAAATAATGCTACCGGTGGGCTTAAGAACACGCACGCATTCCTTAAAAATCTCAAGTAAGGCAGCAATATAATCTTCTGAATTCTTTTCTTTACCAATACCACCACTGCCATAATCACGCTGCTGAAAATAAGGAGGAGAAGTTATGACCAAATCAACACTGTCGCTGGTAAGACTTTTCAGAAGTACAGCACTATCACCACAGGTGATTTGATTAAGTAAAGGCTGCTTTGGTAGCCTTAAAAGCCGCTTAGTTACGATGGGCAAGCTAACTTCGGCAATCATGGTTTTACTCGCAAAATCTTCAAGTTCATGGTTGCAATTGTATACGAAGTCAACACCTCATGCCTCAAGTTCAAGTTTCCAATTTGAGTTCATGCCTTGCGTAATCACGCGGATTTGCCATACAACACCTTCCCTTCTCGAGCCACTTCTATTGCCAGTGGTGTGTTGCACCGCTCAAATTCAGAGAGCGTCATTGGAATCATATCCATTGGGAAATACCTTGGATAAAACGCATCTTGGGCTTTTAAGGCTGCATCCCATAAGTTTGCATTGTCCTCGAGCAGTAAAAGTAAGTCAAGGTCGCTGTTTTCGTTGGTGTCGCCGCGTGCCACACTGCCAAAGACAATCACTTTTTTTGCCCCAGTAAATTCTGCCACTCGAGCCGCGATTTGTTTTAATGTCGGCATGTCGGTAGGTAAGCGTCTTGGCGCTGGGTCATGAATTGTAGAAGTTGTTGAATTCATATCCGAAGTCATTCTAAGTGGTGACTCGAGTGGATGCAAATTTAGTCGTAGCGAATTCTAGGGTCGAGTGCGCCGTACATCAGGTCAACAATTAAGTTAATAAAAACAATCATCGCTGCAATCACAAAAACCACGCCCTGTACTAAGGGATAATCGCCAAA
>JAYWHB010000250.1:0-12016 GCA_043777915.1 Deinococcales bacterium | reverse complement strand
GTCAGTTTTTGTCGGAAGGTACGTTTTGAACATGATGATTCTCCAAAAAAGTACACAGTGTTTGGCTGTGCATTTTCCGCTTTTAACTCAAGATGCCTGCTCGGGGGAACGTCGTCTCGAGGATTGTCCGGGCGGTGTTGCCGGTGGTTTGTACCTCTACCAAAGATCAAACCGAATTGAGAGTTTAGCACAGGGGTGAATAAGCGCCAAGGACAGTTTTTTGAACTCGAGAGTAAATAGGGGGTTAAAGGGTAAAAAGGTTAAAGTAAAAATTGTGTGTTATTGACAAATCCAATTCAAATGTAGGGACAGACCCCTGTGTCTTTCCTGTTCTCAAATGATTTCTAAAACCCTTAGACAACACGTTATTCTGCCCAAATGAATTACCGAATTGGTTACGGCGAAGATGCACATCGGCTCGAGGCTGGGCGCAAATTGGTTTTGGCAGGTCTCGAGATTCCAGATTCACCGCATGGCGCAATTGCCCATTCAGATGGTGATGCGATTCTTCATGCGGTTTCGGATGCGCTGCTCTCGAGCCTAGCGCTGGGTGACATTGGCAAGCTTTACCCAGACACCGACCCAAAATGGCACGACATGGACTCGAGCATCATTCTAAAAGATTGTTTACAGCGCACCAAAAGCGCCAATCTCGAGATTGTGAATTTGGCTGTGGTGGTGACACTTGACCGCCCGAAACTTGGGGCTTTGCGTGACTCCATGCGTGACCATTTGGCGAGGTTACTCGAGACCAATCCAGAAAATGTTGGGATTACTTTTAAGACATCCGAAGGACTAGCGCCAATGCACGTGCAGACAAGGGCTACGGTTTTGCTGAGGGAGAATTTATAAAGGTGGAAAACAGCACTTGATTGGGTTTTCTTTTTTCTTCACTTAAAAGTCTCGAGGTGCTTTTGTAAAAAAATCAAGCTGGCTCGAGCCACAGCAATACGGTGGGTACTAAAACTATGGTCTGTGGGTAAGTTCAAGATTTTGGGCTTTTTTAGTAGCAGTGCCACCAAAGGCGTTTGGGCGTAATCAATCGTACAAGAAGCAATCGCATCCTGTTCTGCCCCAAAGAGCATCAAGGGCATTTCAAGGTCTGGAGCTAGATACTCGAGATTCCATATTTTTTGGTGTTCAATCAGTTCATCGGTCAAGTCTTCGGCATCGGCATTTAGGGGCGCAATAGTTTTAATGCACCATTCTAGCCACACGGCTCGAGCTTCGGGGGTGCTTAGGGGGCGGGCATACTTGCCAAAGTTGGCTGGGGCAATGGCAATGGTTGGAACATGGGTTTTGGCGGCTGTAGCAAGCGCAATCCATCCGCCCATGCTGTGACCGAGTACAGCAATGTGGCTCGAGTCTACGTCTTTATGATTCTGCAACCAAGTTAAAGCGGTTTGGGCATCCTCGAGTGCGTTTTGGAAAGAAAATACCCCTGAACTTCCCCAAGCGCCACGATAATGAATCACCAAGGCATGAAATCCTGCTCGGCGGTAAACGTGGGCTAAATCAAAATTGCGTTCCCAACCCGGAAAGCCATGCAGCAACAAAACGGCTGGACGTGGGTGTGAGCCGCCCGCGTGGTGCAAAAGCGCATTCATTTGTCCAATGCGAATGTTTTGGTTGCTTGGTGGATGCAGCGAATCCACATGCGGGTCTTCGGTGATTGGGTCAAACATGGAGTATTATAAACCTTGTCGGGTGTTCATTTGCGTTGTCAGTCTGTAAGCCACATGACCAAAAAATTAAATCCGACTAATTCACTCCAGTTTCTTGTGCTTGACGTGGTAAAAACAATCTGGTACAACCTAGTTACTTAGAGTTGCAAATGCGCTCTTTCATCCCAAGGAGGAAACAAAAATGGCTCATATTATTGCCCAACCCTGCATCGGAACTAAAGACAGTGCTTGCGTCGAAGTTTGCCCAGTCGAGTGTATCTACGAAGGCGACGACCAATTCTACATTCACCCAGACGAGTGCATTGACTGTGGCGCTTGCGTCCCAGCTTGCCCAGTCAGCGCAATTTTCCCAGAAGAAGACCTGCCCGGCGAATGGGAAAGCTTTACCGCCAAGAACCGCACCCACTTCGGACTTTAAGCGCTTTAAGATGCGCTCCGCTTTTTTGGCGGAGCGTTTTATTTTGGCGGCTCGAGATTCCAGCCCAGACCTGCATAAATTTTTTCTCGAGTCCAGCCAATTAAAACTTCTAACTCGAGCAGTAGGGCTTCGCACTTAGGGTCTTCTGGCTCAAGCAGACGCAGGGCAGCCCAGAGCGCATTGCGTGTTTTTAGGAAGTCAGCGTTTTTCATTGGAATAAAACAGTAAGTTTTGAGGCGCGGGTTGTCAAACACTTTCACCACAATAATAAGTTTCAACATTTGTTGAACTATGCTATTCTAGTGAAAATTATGGAAGAAATAAATACTAAAACTCAGTTACGAGAATTACTAAGTCGAATACCAGATATACAACTGGATATGGAAACACTTGTTATTCATAAAGATAAACAAACTTGGCGAATCAAATTGATTGACTTGCCATATGTCTCACCACGAAAAGCACAACTGGAAAGTCTGAATATCCTCAAAAATAAAAAGTTAAACCTTGTGCAAATTCTGGTTGCACCTTGGATAAGTCCAGAAAGCGCATCTGTACTTATCGAACAAAATATCAACTACCTCGATACCCAAGGCAATGCACGAATAGCATTTGGCAATACATACATAGAAAGACTGGGTTATGCTGCACCAAAAGCCGAAAAACGGTATTTACGATCTATTTACAGTCCAATTAGTTCTCGGGTGTTGCGTGTACTACTGCGAAAACCAAGCCAGACTTGGACACTGACCGCATTAGCCAAAGCTGCCCAAGTCAGCATCGGGCAAGTCTACAACGTCAAAGACTTCTTACTCGAGCAAAACTGGCTAAATCACCCTATCGGGCAAAGGGGTGCGCCACTGCAACTCAATCAACCACTTAACCTACTCGAGGCTTGGCGATTTCAATACAAACCAACAGGCACAAAACAAGGATTTTATACGCTTGAAAATCACCAAGGTATTGAACAAACGCTGCAAGGAATCTCATCCCAAGAACTTGTACTAGCGGGTCTGCATGCGGCACAACACATCATGCCTTACAGCAAATTTACAACCACCCAACTTTACGCCACAAAAACAGGACTCGAGCAATTACAAGCGGCAATATCCTTAAAACCAGTGGCTCGAGGAGAAAATATTGTGGTTTATCTCGAGCCTGACGAAGGAATTTTTTTAGATTCAAATCAAAACAACCTTGGAATTTGGCAAACCAGTCCAATTCAAACCTACCTTGATTTGAATTACTTAGGCGAACGAGCCGCCGAAGCTGCCGAATACATGCTGCAAAACACGATACTGCCATTATGGGAACAAACATGAAAGCGAACCATGTCAACCAGTACCCAATCCTCGAGACCCAAGCTACCGAAATTATTCGAGCAGAATTAGCAGCCTTACTCAAACCTTATTGGCACAAAATCGTCATCGTCGGAGGCAGCGTTCCAGCCATATTGGTTCAAGGTCAACCAAAACATCTTGGCACACTCGATATTGACTTACTATTTGACTTACAACAATTCCAAATTGGGGAGTTCAGCCTGATGATTAGAAGGCTTAGAAGCGCTGGATACACCAAGTCTCGAGACGAAAAAACACCATTTCGTTTGGTGAAAACTATTGGGGAAATCACCATCCCAGTTGACTTTCTCGTGCCAATACCGCCATTACATCCTATCATAACCACCCTTTTAGACCATGAAGAGATGCAGCTTAGTGCCGCCCCTGGATTAAACATTGCCTTTCATCAACCGATTCAAATAGAAATTGAAGGGCATCAAATCAACATCGCCAGCCTACCTGCCCTACTTGCCACAAAAGGATACTCGATTAGCGATAACCGCAGAAAAGATGCCTATGATATTTGGTACATTCTTTCACACCCGAGTGATGCCCCAATGCAACTTGGAATTGCCTGCCGAAGCTACCTTGAAATACCAGATGCAAAAACAGGGTACCAACGCCTAGCTGGTTTTTTTCGTGCTGATGATGATTTGGGACCACAGTGGGTCGCCTCATTTTTACAATCCGATGACCTCGCGCCAGAACAAATCATGCAAGATGCCTACCAACGAGTTCAAATCTGGGCAGAAACATTGGGGCTATCGGTGTCACTTTTGATGGACGCACCCCAATAAACAAATTGCTTAAATATACGGCATGATAAAGACCATGAACCAAGGGTACTTCGCGCCAATCCTAAACCTCTCGAGTTACAAGCACTTGCTGTATTTTGTTTCGAGTTGGTTGGTGCTGGCTTTTCTTTGGTTTGGCTTAAGTCTTATTTTTAGATTTCCCGTGCTTCCTGAAAACTTTATGGGTGGACAAAGCAGCACAACTGGTGTTTTTAAAGCATTCCGAACCAATCCAGAAGCCTCGGTGCAATTTGTTTTTTGGCTCAGTTTTCTTGGAATTATTGCTTTTTTTCTAGCAATGCCATTGTATGCGTGGCTTGGGTTGCGCTTACTGGATTTTGAACGATGGCGAGTTGGACTGCTACTCGAGGCACAAATCAAAGCCCCATTGCGAGTTCGACACACTAGATTTGTAATTTGGATGAGTCAAGAAGTGCTGAATTTAAGAACTTTTCAAGGGTTTACTTATCTTTTCTTGCACTCTATTTTTGGCGTAGGAAATTTTATTGTGCTAGGGGCAATGCTCTATATCACGGGTTTATGCTTATTTGCTCCAATCATTGCCGCGTGGCAACCCGCTCCAAATGCCTTTTCGTATTGGCGCGATAGTGTTCTTTGGACGGGTTCAGAGGGCTTGAAATTTACGGCTTTTAGCAGTGCTGTGGCATTCTTGGCTGGAATTCCAATGCTGAATTTAACTTTGCAGTTCAGTAATTTCTTGGCTCGGGTTTGGCGAGTGGCTGCCGAAAATGCACTCTCGAGTGACACGGGTTCGCAACGCAGCCTACAAGCCTTAGAAACAGCCAGTAAAAGTGTTCTCGAGGAAAGCACCGAAAAGGCAATCACCACCATTCTCCAAGAAGGTCTGAACGCCTCGAGTGCCAGTGGTGCTGGTCTTGGCGAAACAAAAATCAACTTGGAAAACACTGACTTTGAGAATCCAAAAAATGTTGTGCTGCGAATTCCACTCGAGCAGAACGCAGAATTGTTAGCGCTGTTCAAAAACGCACCACCGAATGCTCGAGACACCAGCCTTTGGAAAGCACTTGGAATTCACGCCAGCACCGCCCTGAAACTGCAAAACTTGCTGACTCGAGAACGTGCCACCGCCAGCGAGCAAGAACGCGCCCGAATTGCAAGAGAATTGCATGATAGCGTCGCCCAAGCCTTGTATGGCATTGCCCTTGGGACACGTAGCGCCCTAGAGCAACTCGAGACTAGCCCAGAAAATGCTAGAAAATCACTCGAGTACGCCATAGACCTAGCCGATGGTGGCACATCTGAAATGAAAACCCTGCTTTTTGCGCTTCGTCCAGATGCGCTCGAGGAAGGCGGCTTAGCGGCAGCCCTACAAAAACTTGGTGAGATGCTGCTGGCCCGGTACAAATTAAGTGCCTTTGTCATTGCGCCACTCGAGCCAGAAGTATCGCTAGAAGTCAAAGGCGCACTGTACCGAATTGCCCAAGAAGCAGTCCATAACACCGTCAAGCACGCCAAAGCCAAAGAAGTACGCATTCGCCTCGAGACAGATATTCTCGAGATTACCGACAACGGATATGGATTTGACTTGGCGGTGGCTCGAGCAGGAGCGTTGGGCATTAAAAGTATGCGTGAACGCGCCGAGGCAATTGGTGCAAGTCTCGAGATAAATTCGGGTAGTGCTGGGACAAGAATTCTGGTGAATTTTGGAGGTGCAAAATGAATGGGCTTGCTCGAGTTGGAATCAGTTTGCTTTTGCTTGGAGCGTGTGCTGTGGCAATGCGGTTTACGATGGTTAATGTGGATTTGCCACACACCAAAAGAAAATTACACACAGGAAAAGTTGATACCTCGAAAGCCAAAAAAATCGAGCTACAAATTGGCTTGCGGAATACAACAGCTTTTTATATGAAATCTGGTGTCGCTGGACGCATCGCTGGAACATTCCAATCTACAGATGCAAACCACTTTCATCTGCGAGATTCAACAAATTCGACACGACCCATAGTTAAGGATTTAACCCGAATTGATTTAGAAACAGGTATGCGTTCATATAACAATTTTTTTACCACCCGTCCAAACACAGATGGAGGAGCAGAACTACGTTTACCAACAGATGTGCCTTTGGAAATCTTAGTCATATCAGATTTGTTTGGATACCCTCAGCAGCGTACAAATCTTTTTTTTGATCTACGGGGTGTGGATATTCAAAGATTTAGTTTTCCACATGGAGCATCTAACCCTGTAGATATGGTTTTGGAAATGCCAAAGGGAAGCCTAAAAACCGACTTTTGGATTAAAAATGACTTTGGTCAGACACGAGTCAATTTTGACCAAGCCAGTCAAGGCAATCTGAATATCGAAAGTAATAATGGGCTGGCAGATATTCGCATGTCTTCCGAGACTTCTATTAATGTAGTTATCATGGGCAAAGCCACAAATGCCAAAGCCTTTCGTCAGCGTTTAACTAATATGGATCCGAACATTGTGTGGGAAGAACCGCAAACAAATCAGGTGTTCGTGAAAGGAGGATGGTACATGACTGGCAAAACAAAAAATACCAATCAGAATGCTTTTCGTTTCTTAATTCAACTGGGCGAAAATGGACGAGTGAGTTTATGACTCGAGTGCTGATTGTGGATGACCACGCCGTTGTCCGCCAAGGTTTGCAGCTTTACCTTTCTGCTGACCCGAACATCATTATTGTTGGAGAAGCCGAAAACGGTCTTGAAGCCCTCGAGCAAGTCGCAATCCTTTCGCCTGATGTGGTCGTCATGGACATTCTCATGCCTGTGCAAGATGGCATTAGCGCCACTCGAGAAATCCGCGCAAAATTCCCTAATACCGAAGTGTTGGCGCTGACCAGTTCACTCGAGGAACACAAAGTCAATGGAGCAATTCAGGCTGGGGCAATTGGCTACTTAATTAAGGATGCCAAAGCTGCTGACATCCGCGAGGCAATTCATGCGGCGGCTCGCGGCGAAGTGAGCTTATCGTCAATGGCAAAAGAAAAACTGCTGCGTGATTACCGTGCGCCAGATATGCGCGAACATTTAACCGCAAGGGAAATTCTGACGCTACAACTTTTGGCTCGAGGGCAGAGTAACTTGGATATGGCAAATGAGCTTGGGGTGGGTGAAAGCACCGTCAAAACCCATGTCTCGAGGTTGCTGTCTAAACTTGGGTTGTCCTCGAGAACCCAAGCAGCGTTATTTGCGCTAAAAGCTGGCTTGGCGAGTCTTACGTGAGTTGTGATTGACTGCCAAAGTGATGTATGCCCGACTGCCAAAAAGTAGCATACCCTGTCCTGACAATTTCGTGTGTGTGCTATTCCTCAGACAAGTAAAATCTAAAGGGTTAGACTAAGAAGCACCAAAGGCAATCAGCACTTCAATTCTACCGCTTTTGGTACAAGGAGGCGTTATGAACGTCTACAAATTGGTCGGACGCAATCTCGAAGTCACCGATGCCATCCGCGAACATGTGCAGCAACGCTTAAGTAAACTCGAGCGTTTTAGTAAGCATATTGTGGATGCCAAAGTGGTCTTAAGTGTTAAAAATGATGGTCGGGCTAACGCGCCGCACCGGGTCGAAATGCAGCTAAATGTGCCGCATGGAGTCATTCGAGCCGAGGAAGCTGGCACCGATATGTATGCCGTGATTGACACGGCGGTGCATCTCCTCGAGCGACAATTAAAGAAATTTCAAACCAAATTGATTTCCAGAGAGCAACGAGCCGACCCTGTGCTTTTGCCTGCTGTGACCGACGATACCGATGAATTCATGCCAGAGATTGTGCGGAATAAGCGTTTTGAGGTTCGTCCGATGAGTCCCGAGGATGCGGTGGTGCAGATGGAAGCCTTGGGGCATGATTTTTATATGTTCGAGAATGCCAAGACCGAACGGGTCAATGTGGTCTACAAGCGCCGTGATGGAAATTATGGTTTGCTCGAGCCGCATCAATAAAGAATAACTACACTTCCTTTGTGTTCTGTGCGCCTAGAAGTTTGTGCTAAACGTGTGCAGAACACATAAGAAACGTTTCTGGATTGTAGTCTGGCTCATTGCTGTCTTTGTTTACAAGTCCTAAAATCTGAAAATATGGAGATTCCACTTTTTCCGGTTGGCGAAATCGTTTTACTACCGGGTATGGCGCTCCCCTTGCACGTCTTTGAACCGCGCTATCGTGAATTGCTAGGGCGAATCCGTCATACCCGAGAACCATTTGGTATTCCTTGTGTGCTGCCTGTCAATACCCCTGCTGGGATGGGAGGGGCAACCCGTCAACCCGAAGCCCGAATTGCTCGGGTGGCAACCTTGGCGCATCTGGTCGAAGTGGATTACAACCCTGACGGCAGTGCCAACATTTTGGTGGTTGGTGGTGAACGTTTCAAAATCCTAGATATTGACAACGAAAAGTACCCGTACTCTTGTGCCGAAGCACAACTCGACCCACTCGAGCCAAGTAACCCCCAGTGGACCAAAGCCATGGCGCGGGATGTGCTGGAAAAATTCTTAGTCCGAATGCAACCCAAGTTTGGTGACATCTCGAGTGAAATTCCCGAAGACATGCTCCTGAAAGCCTCGTTTGTGGCTGCCAATTTGCGTTTAAGTGGCATGGATGGTCAGCGCGTTCTCGAGGCAAAGAGCTTATTTGAACGCTTTGAAATTCTGTCAGAGTTTGTGGGTGTGCAGAAACGAATGCTGAATTAAATGTATAGATAAAAGAGGGGCTTTAACCGCCCTGTTTTAGGAATGCTATTTCATTTTTTCGGGGACTCCAAAATTTGAAGTTTCTTAAAATCATCTCATCTGATTGAATGTATGCTGGTTTGGGTCAAAAGGAGATTTATGACTAAACCATTCACAACCCTACTTTTAGCGGCAACTCTTGTTTCCTGTATCAATCCAACTGGCACAGTCACCAATGTAACGGTCGGTGCCAATCCAAGTAGCATCAGTACCAACGCCACCAGTATTCTTAGCACTGTCGTGACTGGCACGGGTGGATTTAGTCAAGCGGTGACTTGGAGCATTGTCAGTGGGGCTGGCTCTTTAGGACCTAGCACTGGCGCAGGCATGACTTTTAACGCCTCCAACAGCGCTGGCAGCACCGTCGTCAAAGCCACTAGCACCCAAGACTCGAGCAAGTCTGGCACAGTCACCGTGACCATCACATCGCCAAGCACAGGTTCGGTAATTCGCTGATTTACTACCTGTTGAGTAGTCTCGAGAGTTTATAAGGATCAAAATCCCTCTTTTCTCTTTCTCCTTCCTCTCAAAGTCCAAACATGTACAATCAAAAACGTGAATCAACAATTTATTGAAGCCGCCTACAAAGACCTCTCCGCCCTTGTTGCCATCGAAACCGTCAGCGCTCAAGGGCGCAATCTCGAGGCTGGCGCTGATTTTGTCACAACTCTGCTCGAGCGTGAAGGCTTTATCGTTAAGCGCTACGCGGGTAAAGTTGCCCCTGTCTTGGTTGCCGAAGCTGGGGAAGGCGCACGAACCTTACTGATTTACAATCATTACGATGTCCAACCTGAATCACCGCTCGAGTTATGGGAATCTGAACCGTTCAAAGTGACTGAACGCACCGACGCAGACGGGATTATGCGGCTTCACGCTCGGGGTGTTTCGGATGATAAGGGCGAATTTATTGTGCGTTTGGCAGCGCTTCGAGCCTTAAAAGCCAAGCACAATGGTGTGCTGCCCTTAAAAATCAAATGGTTACTCGAGGGCGAAGAAGAAATTGGTAGCCCGAGTTTAGAAGAATTTGTACGTGACCATGCAAGCGAACTAAAAGCCGATGGTTGTTGGTGGGAATTTGGCGCAATTGACCCAAGTGGCAGACCGATTTTAATTGGTGGACTAAAAGGCATTATTTGCTTGGAGCTTCGGGCTAAAGTTGCTGATTCTGACCTGCACTCGAGTTATGGCGCGGTGGTGGATAACCCATTGTGGAAACTGGCTAAGGCAGTCTCGAGTATGCGTGACGAGAACGGCAAGATTTTAATTAACGGTTTTTATGACGCGGTTCGCGCTCCAAGCCAAGCTGATTTAACGGCTGTGGCAAACGTACCAGATGATTCCCAAGTGCTTGCCAAAGCCTACGGCATCAAGGGTTTTCTCGAGAATGCAAGCGGTGCAAGGTTCTTTGAACGCCTTTGCCTCGAGCCAGTCTTAAATGTTAATGGTTTCCACGGTGGCTACGGCGATGCTGGCTCTAAAACCGTATTACCCAAAGAAGGTTTTGTGAAACTCGATTTTCGGCTTGTGCCAGACCAAAGCCCAAAACAAATTCTTGAATTGGTCAAAGCCCATTTGCAAAAAATTGGCTTAGCCGATGTCGAAGTCATCGAACTCGAGGCTTCCGGAATGCCTGCCCGAAGCGACTTAACCCATCCGTTCATGCAGCTTGCGGTAAACACCGCCCGTGATGTCTACGGTCTCGAGCCAGTGGTGCAACCGAGCGCTGGTGGCAGTGGTCCAATGCACCCGTTTATTGAATATGTGGGTCTGCCAGTGGTGTGTGCTGGGATTTCAAACCATAAAAGTTTTGTTCATGCGCCCAACGAAAACATTGTCAAAGCCCATTTTGAAAAGGGTTTTGAATTTGCTCTAGAGTTCTTCGAGCGTGTCTCCAAGATGTGAACCACAAGTCAATGAGAGCCTAACGAGGTGATTTTGAAATCACCATGTAGACTGTATAAATCAAAAGCACGAAAAGAGGATTCATGAAAAAATTATTGCTTGGTTTAGCCTTACTCTCTGCCCTGACCGCTTGCCCAACAGGTGGCACACCCTCCACGACTGGCAGCGCCAATTTAACCTTTACCAATGCTGCGGGTGGGTACAATGGCAGCAGTGCCACCCTCTCGAGCGGCACAACTTTAGCTGGCGTAATGATGATTGCAGACACTGGCAGTGGTGCGAATAAACGTTCTGTATCGGCTTTTTTACCGACCAACAGCCGCGAAGCTGGCGTGAATTATGTGATTAACGATACCCCAAATTCTGGCGTGCTGTACAACGAAGGAGACCCAAGCACAGGAAAATTATGGACTGTCCTAAGTGGCAGCATTCGAGTGGTGACAAAAAGTGGAAAAACCCTGACTTTTGAACTAATCAATGTCACGATGGGCAAAAAAGCCAATAACACTTCGCCAGCGCTTGGAACAGTCACACTAAATGGAACGATGACTGGCGAATCTATTACCCCACTCTAAAAATGAGAAGTGCCGTTTAGAACTCTCTAAACAGCACTTCTCGAGCATAAATTTATTTTACGAACAGCATTTCGCGGTAACTTGGTAAGCTCCAATGGGTTTCAGAAACCAAGCCCTCAAGTTGGTCAGCCGCCGCACGTACCTCGAGCATGGCTGGGAGGACATTATCACGCAAGTGATAGGCTTTTTCGTGAACCGAATCGCCGCCTTGTTCGGCATTTTGCTTTTTAAGTTCCTCGAGTGCATCAGATAACTGGTCGGCGAGGCTCGAGACCGATTTAATCAGGCGCTCTGCGGCTTTTGATTTGAAGTTAATCGCACTTAGGTCGGCTAGGTAAGACAGTGCGGCTGGCAAGATTTGGGTCTGTGCCATGTGTGCCGTGGTTTCACCTTCGATATTGACGGTCTTGATGTAAATATCGTACATGTTTTCTTGGCGCGATTCGACTTCTTTATGGCTCAGCACACCGTAATCACCAAAGAGTTTGATGTTCTTAGCGCTGGTAAAGACTTCGATGGCATCTAGGGCAGTTGGCAAGTTCAGTAAGCCGCGTTTAGCCGCTTCTTTGTG
>JAYWHB010000249.1:0-4236 GCA_043777915.1 Deinococcales bacterium | reverse complement strand
TTGGTGTCGGTTGGGGCGGTGGTACTCCAAGTTGTGCCATCAGTCGAGTATTCCAAGGTACAGGTTGCACCGGGCAGGGCAGTGGCGCAGTTGGTGACAACCGAACCAAATTTGAAATCGGTAAATTGCGGAATGGCATCTAAAACAATCAGGTTAGTAACCGGTGCAGAACCAATGTTTGCGACACTGATGTTATAAGTGATTTCGCTGGCGGTGACGTTGGCGGTGGCAGGAGGAGCAAGTAAGCTGCGTGGGCTGGCGGTCGCCGAAGCGGTTTTGTTGACTTGAATGTTTCCAGCCACAACACGGGTGGTGTCTTGAACTTGGTCAGTAGCAGTTCCGCCTGCTGCAAAAGTACCAGTAGCTACGATATTGCGAATATCTTCGTCGCCTGCCGAAACACCAGTGGTGGTGCTGACTTGGACAAAGATGGTGCGTTGGGTACTCGGCAAAATTGGTAGGGTCAAAATGGTTGCGCCGGTACTCGAGATAACCGTATCTGTGCCGTCAATCACACCGGGAGTGCCGCCATCATCCAAGTAAATTGTGTAAGTAAAGCCAGCCAAACCAGCGCTTGGGGTGATTTGCAAGGCAGTTACGTTAGAGTTGCCGTTGTTAATCAGTGTATGGGTGTGAATCACTGTGCCGCCAATCGAAACGGTACGGATGCTATCAGAGGTGAAATCAAGCGCGTTATTGGCATTGATGGTCAGGTTATTGGTGATTGCCCCACTAATCGTGTTGTTAGAAGTTGAAGTGGCAATAAAGTTAATCGGTTGGGCAGTTTGTGGTGAGGCATTGGCTGGAATGTTAATTACAGCCACCAATTGAACCACACCGTTGCTGGTTGGGGTGCTGGCAGCCAGTACGCCCGTGGTGGTGGCAACGGGTTCACCAGAATCCAATACGCCATTGCCGTTGCTGTCAATGTAGTAGGTAACAGTTGCACCGCTTGGGATGCCAGCGCCTGTTGCCGAAAGGGTGAAGTTATCTGGACTCGAGCCAGTGTTACGAATCACCAATGGGAAAGTGACCGTAGAACCCGCATTGGCGGGAGGCGGAGTCAATGAGGTGTTGTTTGTGCCAGTCGGTACGGCTGGTACAAAACCACCAGTGGCTGGGTTTGTACCTGGTAGTAAGTCATTATTAAAGACTTGTACGCTAATACCACTGACCAAGCTGGTTAAGCGGTTGACGGTAATGTCAGTAATGCTCGAGTTGGTTTGGGAGGTAGTACGAATGACCGCATTAAACGGCGCACCAGCAGGAGTGGTTGCCCCATCAAAGGTAATTTTGACAACCACATTGACGCTTGCACCCGCCGCAATGCTCAGACCACTTGGCAATGGGTTTGTACCATCGGCTTGGAATAAGGCAACTTGAGTGTTGGCTGGTAAGTTGCTCAGGGCGGCATCAAACGAAACATCAAAAGTCTGGGTCGAATTACCATTGTTGCGGATGGTATTGACAAAACAAGCCGTGGCATTCATTGGGAAGGCATTTGGGACGACCGTGCGGTCTGCGGTAGCAGCAACCGTCAAACCAGTTGTACCAGCAATGGCAAATACGTCAGGGGCAACTGGGGTACGGCGACCACTCACTGGGTCGGTACAAAACGCGGCTGCGCCAGCTAAATTGCCAGTTAATACGGTGGCATTAGGAACTCCCGCTTGACCGTTTGGCGCAATAATTACACCTAAAACAGTTGGCATGGTGCTGGTTGCCGTGCCTGTGGTGGTGACTACGGCTGGGCTGGCGGCGCTAACCGAGGTGATGGTGGCGGTGTCGGTAATGACTGTACCAGCAGGGGTGGTGGTTGGTACTGTAATTCCAAAGTTAAGGGTGTAATCGGCACTGGCACATAAGGTTGCGGCGGGTGTCGCCGAAGTATTAGCGGCGGCGGCAACAGGGCTGGCTGGCAAAACCAATAAGCCAACTCGAGTCACGAGGTTAGCGGCTGGAGCAGTGGCTGTCCAAGCTGGGGCAATGGCGGCGGTTTGGTAAAGCACAAAGGTCAATGCTCCACCGGACGAACCTGTGGCAGTCCCGCTAAAAACCGTACCGGCTGGAACAGTTGGAATGGCATTGTCTACCAAAATACCCGAGTAATTGGCATTTGGCAGGGCTGGGGTTGCACCCGTCACCAAGACCGAATTTGGACGTGAACGAGCACACTGGTTGCCCGAGTTTGTGCCATTGACAATGTAATTGATTAAACCAGTGCTTGGGTTTGGACCTGATGGGGTCACAGAAATATCTAAAATTGCATCGGAGACCGTAGTCACTTGCGATAAATTGTTGCGGTCACGCTCGTTGGTCACAGAAGCTGCAAAAGTTGCGCCTCTAAAGCCAACCAAGTCGAGTTTACGCACCAAACCAACCGTGTTTGGGGTAGTGGCACTGACCACCACGCGGATACTCGAGTTGCGAGGAACTGCCACTGTGCCAATTAAAGTGCCAGTGTTCCAAGCGGTGATTAAAGGCTCACCTGAATCGGCAACACTGTTCCCGTTGGTGTCAAAGTAGACATTGAGATTGCTTAAGGCGGGTACATCTGCGCCGTTTAGCAAGACATTTAAGTTATAGGTGTCGTCGCCGTTACCCGAGTTGGTGATGATATAACCAAAATTGACCGTACCGCCGGGCAGGGCTTGGTCAATGTTCGAGTTGGCTGGAACACCTAAAAAATTGGTCGCAGCATCATCGGCAGCAAATGTGCCAGACGGCGCAGAAGCAGTGTTTGGTGCGATGTCCAAACGAAAGACTTGCGAAACGATTGTTACAGCCGCCAGCGAGGTCGTGACTTGAGGTACACCGCTTGAATCGGTGTAAGTAGCGGTGGCGGTGTTTTCGATGCGTTCACCGGCTCGAGTCGCCTGAGCAAACACCGAGCTTGAGAGCAGAAAACCCGTCAGGGCGAGAATAACTCCAACTTTTTTTAACATACTTCCTCCATAGTAAAACGTAGAACAGATTAGTGCTTAGAACAGCAATAATTAACGAATTTTGACTCGAGCCTTAAAAGTCAGGCTGGCTTTGGCGGCGACGGGAGCGCTTACGAGCCAACGCAAATTGGTGTATTGATTGGCTGGAATAATCTCTTCGATACTTTTACCGTCCTTGATGATTTTGCGTTTCAGGGGTAAGACTCCAAAACTGCGTTTGTTGTCGGCGGAGGCTTGAAGCGTGGCTAGACTGGGTGCATTGGTGGCTGTTCCTTCTAAATAAACAGTATTCTTGGGAATTGGTAAATCCACGACCAACTTAGAGATGGGTTTTTCAGTCGGGTTTTGGGCAATCACGCGGTACTCGAGGGTACTGTTGGGTTTGGCATTGCTGGCTTTTTCAAATCGTTCGGTGGTTTTCTGGTCTTTAACCTCAGAAATCACCAAATAACTCTCTAAAGTCAGGTTGGGTTTAGTTGCAACTTGGGCGAATGCAATTCCCGCAAAGGCAAAAAGGCAAATTGTGCTAAGGCTTGGTTTCATAAGGACTCCTCTAAACTTCATTCTAGGTGGATTCAATTTCTCATGTACCTAAAAACCGACATGAACATAGGCTTCTATTTCTTGGTAAGCAGTGGTTTATTTGGCTCAATTGTTGACCAGAAGACAATTCACCCAAAACTTTAGTTTGGACTCGGCTGTAATGATTTTGTAAGGGTTATTGAATACTGGCGCGGTAACAGACTTGTCCGCGCTGTCCGGAAATTAAGCTGGCAATCCGAACAGTCACCAAACCACTAATCACCTCACCTGCATCTGCATCTGTCGCCTCGCTCAGTGTTGTGGTTGTACCAGACAGGGTTAAACTCAAAGTACCAGTCACGAGGGTCGTAAAAAACGGCAATGGGTCACGAATCACGACATTGGTTAATGTGCCAGTGCTGTTGTTGACAAACGAAATACAATACTCGAGAATTTCGTTTGGTTTGCCACTGGCAGCCAAAGAAAATACACCTCCTGTGCTAAAATTCCGCACCAATTTGGATAAAGCTAAGCCGCTACCCGTACTCGAGCCGCCAATCCGAAGCGTGTGCTGAACCCGTTGTAAATCTATACAGACAAGGTTGTTTGCATAGAGTAATCTGGCGCTGAGTACAGGAAAACTTTGTTCGCCAGCCGGTCTGCCCGATGGTGAGCGCACCACAAACTCGAGGTTGCAAGCTCTTAGCTGACCATCTGGAGTGCGTTGCCAATTGGCATCCACCACAAAACTGGGGGTTGGGCTGGCGGC
>JAYWHB010000248.1:0-12020 GCA_043777915.1 Deinococcales bacterium | reverse complement strand
TAAAGGCTGTGGCAGCTTGCATTTCTTCTGGGATGCCCATAAACGGAGTCAGCCAAACGCCAATCACGGCTACGTTCTTTTTCATTAACATGGTTGGGTTAAGGTTGGCTTGTTCACGACTGGCATTACCAATCACCATCACCCGCCCAACGTGATTCATGACACTTAAACGGTCTTGGAAACCACTGCCGCCCGCGACGGACAAGTACACATCCACGCCTTTTGGGGCAAATTCAAGAATTTTTTGGCGTAACTCTGGGTCGTCTCCTAGAATTACCGCATCTGCGCCGAGGCTTTTTGCTAACTCGAGTTTGGCTTCGGTGCTGGCAGTGGCAATGACTGTACAATTCATGGCTTTTGCCAGTTGAATACTGGCTGTACCGAGCGCTCCAGCCGCCGCTTCGACCCAAACCACTTCTTTTTCTTGGACTCGCCCAAGGGTGCGTAAAGCAAAATAAGCTGTGTAAAACGAAACAGGCAATGCAGCCGCTTCTCGAGGATTCAAAGCACTGGGAATCGGCAAGCAAGCCCCAGCATGAATCGTGGCGTATTCGGCAAACGCTCCACTGCCACCAAGTCCAGCCACCAATTGCCCAACCTCGAGACCTGTTACACCTTCACCAAGCGCCACCACTGTGCCGCTAAATTCCATACCGGGGGTGTACGGTGTGCGGGTGCGCGTCAGGTACTCGCCTCGCACCGCCAGAATATCGGCGAAGTTTAGTCCGACACTCGAGACTTTTAACAGCACTTGTCCTTTTCGTGGTTGTGGTACAGCAACATCCTGAACTTTTAGCACTTCAGTGCCACCGAGTTCTTCAACAACTATCGCTTTCATGGTTTGTGGGATCATGGCTCGAGTCTAACATTTTGGGAAGGCTTGGCTCGAGAATTGCTTTAATGACTAAGCAATTTTTTTGTTTCTAAAGCAATCGCCAGTTCTTCGTTGGTTGGAATGACTAAGACAGCCACTTTTGAATCGGTGGTCGAAATTCGCATTTGCTTTGCTTGATTGGCGGTCTGGTCTAAAGTAACGCCTAACCAACTCATTTTCTCGAGAATCTTGGCTCGCATTCGGGTGTCGTTTTCGCCTACGCCAGCCGTAAAAATAATTGCATCTATGCCCTCGAGTGCAGCCACATACGCACCAATGGTTTTTTGAATTCGGTAGGCAAAAATATCTAAGGCAGTCTGGGCTTCTTTATTGCCAGTGTCAGCCGCTTTCCAGACATCACGCAGGTCGGCTGCGCCAGCCAAGCCAAGCATCCCAGATTGTTTGTTTAAGAGCGTATCAGTGGCTTCGATGCCGTTGCGCCGCACCAGTTCAAGCACCAGTCCAGCGTCTATGTCACCGCTACGTGTTCCCATCACCAGACCCTCGAGTGGTGTAAATCCCATGCTGGTGTCTATGCTTTGTCCGTACCGAATGGCGCAAGCACTTGCGCCATTGCCAATGTGAAGCGTAATCAGTTTCAGCTTCTCGAGCGGTTGTTCTAAGAATTTAGCGGCTTGCAGCGCCACAAAACCATGACTTGTGCCATGAAACCCAAAGCGTCGCAGACCCATTTGGGGGGCAATCGCATACAAATAAGCGTGTTCGGGTAGGGTCGCATGAAAAGCCGTGTCAAACACCGCGATATTCTCGAGGGCGGGCAGGATTTCTCTGGCGGCTTTAATGCCAACAATGTTCGGTGGGTTGTGCAGAGGTGCAAATTTAGCATTTTCCTCGAGTACAGTTAGCACTTCTTCATCTATTTTAGTGGGTGCAGTAAAAGCCAGTCCACCATGTACCACCCGATGCCCAATGGCTTCTACGCTCGAGAAATCCTCAAATTTGGCAATCGCAGTTAAGGCTTGGGCATGATTCATGGCAAGCACTTTGACAATTTGCTCACCGCGTAGATAGGCGGCTTGAGGCACACCAATCCGTTCTATTAACCCTCGAGCCAGTGTGGTGTTTGAATCTGTTTCAATGATTGCGTATTTTAGGCTAGAACTACCAGCATTTAAGACAAGAATTTGCATACACAGATTCTACTTGGTGTTTTGGGCGTAAACTAAGCAGATGCTTTCAATTGTCACGCGGCAACAAGAACTGCGCTTACGAATTCTGGCTAAACTCTATTCAGGGTTTGTTGAGGATGCCCATGCGTGGTTTGACCTCGAGAAACTAGATTTAAGCAGCACACCAAACATTCCCAGAGCCGAACCAGACGATGATGACGCACTCGAGTTACCCAAAGCTGATTTTAGTGAACCCATCACCGAAAACGAAACTCGAGCCGCCGCGCTGTATTTGCTTGAACGTGGGCTACTGATTGGTTTACCGCTTGAAGTATTGCAAGAACAAAAAATTGACCCCGCCAAAATGATGTTGCGTTTAACCGCCAATGGGGTGGATGCCCTAGAAAATTTTGCGCTGGCGAATTTCCAACGTGCCGCCGAGCGCCCTGTTGGGTTTATTCCGATGTCAAGCCCTCGAGTCACGGGGATGCCTTTGGCACAAAAGGGCAAATCATGAACTCGCCCCTCGAGTATTTCCAAAGACGTTGGGTACAGCTTTCGTTTTCTTTGGCAGTGATTGCGATTGGTTTATTCTCGATTCAATTTATTTTTGGTTCGTTCAGGGGCGTGATTCAAGAACTCTCGAGTGTCTTTGTGCTGGGCGGCTTATCTTACCTTTTTGCCTATTTATTCCACCCGCTTGTGATGTGGTTACAAAGTCGTGGTGTGCGGCGTGGGCTGGGTTTATTGGTGGCGTTTATTATTGTGCTTTTATTTTTAGCCCTGTCCACAATTTTAATTGGTACAGTGGTTCAAGAACTGGCGTTGTTCGCTCAAAAACTGCCAATTTTAGTCACCAACACCCAGAATCAAATCAATATCTGGTTGGACGAACTCGAGCAGGTTCGTGGGCAGAACCAACAAATTCGGGATTTGATTGATCAAGTCACAACTGCTGTTCAGACGGCACTCTCGAGTATTGTTCAGAATTTACTGGGGTTGTTACAAAATGCCAGCAGTGGACTGGTGACACGCACCCTTGGCGTGCTTGGCGGGGTGGTGCAGTTTTTCTTGGTACTGATTATTGGCACGTACATGCTTGGGGCATTCGACGGCATTGGTAAAACCATGATTGGCTTGTTTCCCGTGCGGTTTCAGGGTCGGGTTCTCGAGTTTTCTAAAGATGTCTCGGTGGCAGTTGGTGGCTATATTCGTGGGCAACTTTTAATCGCTTTGGCAGTTGGAACAATGGTTGGCACTGGACTGGCAATTCTGGGTGTGCCTTTGGCTTTAGCACTTGGGTTTATCAGTGGCGTTTTTAACATTGTGCCGTACCTTGGGGTGATTATTTCGATTGCTCCAGCGCTCTTACTTGCCAGTCAATTTGGTTTGGTCAAAGTGCTTTTGGTGGTCTTGGTTTTTGTGATTGCCAATCAGGTCGAAGCACTGGTCTTAAGCCCCAACATCCTTGGGCGAAGCACCGAACTGCATCCGATTACGATTATCCTGACGATTATTGCTGGGGCGAGTGTGCTAGGGGTATTTGGTGGTTTGTTGGCTGTGCCATTGGTGGCATTGGCAAAACTCTTGGTCTATAAGCACTGGATTGGTTCAGTCTGGCATGGAAGTATAAAAGAAGAACCAGAAGCTGTTCTCGAGGAAGCCGAAGCCTAACCAACGTTGGTACTGGCAATCCGTTTGCCTTTCTCAAGGTACATCGCACGGTCAGCTTGGCGTAACACCGTGTCGAGGTCTCGTTGTTCAATGGCTGCCCAACCTGCCGATACATCCGAGAATTTTTGGCGCACATTGGCATACACATCAGATAAATTGGTCTGACTGTCATGAAAACTGACAAATTCATCGCCGCCAATGCGGTAGAGGTCGTCAGAGCATTGACTTTGATAGGCTTTGACAAATGCCAGCAAATAAGCGTCTCCTGCATGATGTCCTTTTTCGTCATTGACTTTTTTTAAGCCGTTGACATCCCACATGCACATATAACCCTGTCCTTTTAATTTGATAAAATCGGCTTCTAAAGCAAAACGATTGCCCAATTTGGTCAGAGGATCGCTACTTGCCATTTTCTCGAGCTTGGCTCGGGCTTGGTCTACATCGGCGACAAGACGATGGATTAAAGCCCCTGAAAAAGCTGTGCCTATCAGAATAACCCAACCAATCACAGTGGCTTCGATATTTGAATTGGGTTTGGTAAAAATGACTGGAATGCTTACCAGCAATGCCAGCAATGCACCACGCCAGCCCCAAAGCACACTGATAAATAAAGTTGGTAAGGTGACAATCGAAAGCACTGCAAATGAATTATTAAATACACCATTGGTGATTAAAAAAGATGCGCCTGCAATGATGGTCAGTAAAACTGCCCCCGCCCCAAAAAGTGGTTTATACCAAAACAACAATCGGCAACTTGTAATCCCCACCAAAACCAACAAGACCCGAAATAAGCCGCTCTCGAGAAATTGTTTAGGCGGATTAAGCACACCATACGAAAACATACTGATACTCACACCAACAAACATCACCCACCAAATCAGGCGAGTAAATTGTTCTTGGAGTGTTTGCCTATACATACTCTGGTAATCCTAACATGCACTTGACAGACGCTCATATTGGGTTTAGGCTTCTAACCAACCAAATACTTGTTTGGTCTACTCGCCTCGGGATTACTCCCCTAGCGGAATGGATCTTTTGTGAACGAACCCTCAAGCCGTCGTCATGATTTAATTGCCATTGCTGCCACCGAATTTGCACGGCGGGGCTACCGTGCCACAACCATGCGTCATATTGCCGATGCCGCCGGAATTCTGGCGGGGAGCTTGTACCATCATTTTAAGTCTAAAGAAGAAGTTTTGCGTGAAGTGATGCTGGAAAGTACGGTGCAGTACGTGGCAGAACTCGAGCAGATTGCGGGTTTGACAGTGCCGACTGTCGAAAAAATCGAAATGGCGATAGCCCACCGTCTCGAGTTGTACCAACACCAAGGGATGTCTTTGGGTGTGGTCTTGCAAACCGACAAAACCACTTTGCAAGAAACGATGTTCTTAGAAATGCGGCAATTAGGGCGGCGAATAGACACAGCTTGGGACAAGATGCTTGAAGAAGGTAAAGCCAAGGGTGAGTTAAGTCCAAACCTTGAAACCCGAGCCATTACTTACGGCATTGTTGGAATGCTGAACTGGGCGCATCGTTGGTATGACCCTGCTGGGCGGCTCGAGCCTCGGGCTTTAGCACGCATTTGGGCGCAGATGGTACTGCAAGGCATTGCTCTCCCCTTGGGTGAATCATGATGAGCATCGGGATTCTCAGCACAGGGGTGTACTTGCCGCAACAACGCATGACAGCCCTCGAGATTGCAACGGCTTCTGGCTTGCCTGTGGAGGTGGTACTGCACAAACTTGGAATAAATCAAAAACCAATTCCAAGCGCACACGACCACACCAATGCCATGGGGGTAGCCGCCGCCAAAATCGCTTTAGAAAAAGCTAAACTCGACCCTCGAGAAATTGATTTAATCATTTGTATTACCGAAGAACACAAAGAATTCCCCGTCTGGACGGCTGGCATTGACCTTGCCAACGGGATTGGTGCAACCAGCGCTTGGGCATTTGATGCCGCCCAGAAATGTGGTTCGTTTGTCCTCGCAAGCAAGCTGGCAAAAGCCATGATGCTCGAGGATGACAGCCTAAAAACCGTCTTGATTGCTGGGGGTTATCGCAATTCAGATTTGATTGATTATACCGACCCTAACGTGCGTTTTATGTACAACCTTGGGGCGGGTGGCGGCGCAGCTATTTTGCAAAAAGGCGCAGCCCACCAAATCCTAGGCTCGAGTTTTATCACCGATGGAGAATTTTCAAGGGATGTAATTGTGCCTGTTGGCGGAACGTGTGCGCCGCTCAACCCTGAAAATATTTTGCAATACCGCTTGCAAGTCCCAGACCCTACTGGCATGAAAGCCAGACTCGAGCAAAAAAGTTTAGATAATTTTGTGCAAGTTGTTCAACAAGCTGCCAAGCGCAGTGGATTTAAGCAAATAGATTACTTGGGTATTCTGCACATGAAACCTAGCGCTCACCAGACAATTCTCGAGCGTTTGGGTTTAAGCGCAAATCAAACCATTTACTTATCGGATTACGGACACATCGGACAAATAGATCAATTGCTTTCTTTAGAACTGGCACTTGAACGCGGCTTGGTACAAAGTGGCTCGAGAATTGTGCTGGCTTCGGCGGGTGTGGGTTATGTCTGGAATGCGGTGGGGGTGCAGTGGTGAACACGATTTTCTGGCGTGGCACTTGGCTGACGCGAACCGATTTTGAAAGACGAATCAGCAGACTGTGCAGCTACTTAGTTGAAGCTGGCGTAACGACTGGCGAGCGAGTTGCGGTTTTATCGCAAAATCATCCGATTCTGCTCGAAGGGATTTATGCCGCGCTCAGACATGGTTGGATTCATGTGCCACTGAATTACCGTTTGCCCGCGCTCGAGCTTGCGCCGTTGGTTCAATACATTGAGCCTCGAGTTTTGATTTATGCCACAGAGTTTGCAGCACAAGCCGAGGAAGCAAAACGGCAATTGCCAGAATTGCAATTGGTTACGCTCGAGGAAATAGAAGAATGTGCAATAACGATTGGACAAAATACTTCTTTTATTGGCAATGAAAATTATTTACCTTTAGAGGGCGAGGCAAGCCCCGCCCCTACGGTTAAGGACACCATATCCCCTACAGACACGGTGATGCTCTTATTCACTGGTGGCACAACTGGCATTGCCAAAGCCGCACAGATTACCCGAGAAATGTTTGAAACCAATATTTCTGACACGATAACTTCTTGGGGTTTAGAAAAGAATGATTGCACCATCATTGCCACCCCAATGTTTCACGCTGGGGTTAATGCACTGGCAACCCCGCTACTCGAGCTTGGTGGACGGGTGGCAATTCTCGAGAAATTCAGTCCCCAAGCCTATTTACAAATGGTTAAAGATTGTGGTTGTACGCTTTTATTTGCTGTTCCGACGATGTTTCAAAAATTGATTGAATCTCCAGTCTTTGAGAATTTTGATTTTTCACAAATTAAGTACGCGATTACCGGTGGTAGCCCATGTCCAAACCATATCCGCGAAGCATTTTACAAAAAAGGCGTGCAGTTCAAACTTGGCTACGGCATGACCGAAGCAGGAGTCAATTGTTTTACCCAGAACCTCGAGAATGCCCAACTTAAACCGAGCAGTGTTGGTTTGCCAATAGCAAGCTTAAAAGCTGTACTGCGCGATGAAAACGGCGATGAGACGGATACGGGTGAACTGACCTTATCGGGTAAACAAATCATGAGTGGCTACTGGCAAAAACCACTCGAGACCGCCGAGGCACTAAGAACCATCAATGGACAAACATGGTTATTCACGGGTGATATTGCCACCCGCGATTCTGACGGGCATTACAGCATCGTTGGACGCATTAAAGAGATGATCATTTCGGGTGGTGAGAACATTTACCCACTCGAGATTGAACGCGCTATTTATGAACACCCAAGTATCCTAGAATGTGCTGTGCTGGGCGTACCAGATACCCAGTGGGGTGAGGTTGCACTGGCGGTTGTGGTGACTCGAGAAAGCCTGAGTCTCGAGGAATTACAAACTTTCTTACGTCCTAAGTTAGCCAGTTATAAAATCCCCAAACATTATCTGTTCCTGTCTGAATTACCAAAAAGTGCGACTGGAAAAATCCTCAAGCATGTTCTGCAAAAACAATTCATTGCCGAATCTCAGGCTGCACAAAATTCGCCCCTACAAGAAAGCACCTTGGTTTTACTGCACGGCAATTATGCCTCGAGCCGTTGGTGGACTACTTTTCTGGCATCTGCCCCCTGCTTGTGCTTTGCGCCGACCTTACCCAGTTTTGCTTCTATTCCACCACTCGAGGACACCAACATCAAAACCATTTGCGATTGGCTCGAGACGAAAATCCAGCACCTCGAGAGACCCTTTTTACTTGGGCATAGCCTCGGTGGTGTATTGGCACTTGAACTGGCGGCTCGAGACCCAAGTAAATACGCGGCGCTTATCCTTGTTTCAAGCCCAAGCCTGACAGGTTTTCCACATAACCCTGTGGGGGACGCAATCCGCGCTTTACTCCCCACCAATCGCCCTCTGCTCGAGCAAATTTTTAAGGTACAAAGCCCAAGTCTGCCTGCACATTCTGGCGAACTCTGGGAAAGCATTTTAGACGATGCCCAAGCCCTGCCTTTTGCAATTGGTAACGGTTTGGCGGTTGAACTCGGCACTTGGAATCGCCTCGAGTCTGCCCAATCCCTCGCAAGCCTTCCGACCCTCATTTTAGCGGGTCAAGCCGATGTGTTGGTCACGCCAAGCATCACCCAAGAACTGGCAACCCAACTGCCTCATGCCAGTGTCAAAACTCGAGAAAATATCGGGCATTGGCTATCGCTCGAAGACCCCGAATGGTTTTTAACCCAAGTCAAGACTTTTTTGGAGGATTTATGATTTTTGCTGTTGGTGATTCAAGAACCCTGATTAGAACCATAACGGAAGCCGATGTGCGCTTATTTGCCGAAGTTTCCGGCGACCACAACCCAATTCACTTAGACCAGACTTACGCTGCCCAAACCCGCTTTGGCAAAAGAATTGTCCATGGTGCATTACTAGCCGCCTTTATTTCCAACATCATCGGCAATCAAATCCCCGGTCATGGCAGTATTTACCTTTCCTCGAGCCTCAAATTTCGCGCTCCAACCTTTATAGACGATACCGTCAGCACCACCGCCACCATTACCGCCATTCGCTCAGACAAGCCAATCTATACCCTCGAGTGCATCTGTACAAATCAACATAAGGAGGTCTTATGCCAAGGTGAAGCTGTTGTGTTGTATGAGCCATGAGCTTTGAGTCGTGAGCTATGAAAAAACTTTTGCCTTTTGCCCTTTGCCCTTCCCCTGCCCTTCTAGGAGGATTTATGAACTGGAAAACGATTTTCGCCCTGAGTTCTAGTGCCGCGCTTGCCGTTACTTTGGGTATCTCGAGCGCTCAACAAACAAATGCCGTTAAAATTGGTAGTATTTTGCCTTTGACGGGAGCTTCGAGTGTTTCGGGCAAGGCTGCCGAGACGGGGTATCAATTGGCGCTCTCGGAAATTAATGCCTCTGGTGGTGTGTTGGGTAAACCTTTGCAGTTTAGTCTCGAGGATGATGCTTCTTCACCAGCTACGGCAATTCAGACTTTCACAAAACTCTACACCGTAGATAAAGTTGACTTTTTCGCAGGTGGTTTTGGTAGTGGTAATGTGATTGCGATTTCAGGCGCAGCCAAGCAATTTAATGCCTTTATGTACACCCTTGGAGCGGCAGCCATTCCAGTTGAGGATGCTTACGCCAATTATCCACATTTTTTCCATATTCATCCATGGGCGTATTACAACAACCAAGCCGTGGTGGATTTCTTTAAGTTCTTAAGTCGCGCCAAAGGTGCAAAAAACATTGCCATAGCCTACGAAGATGGTGTCTTTGGTTCAGGCGCACCGATTTTTGCCGAAGCGATTAAAAAAGAAGGCTTTAATGTCGTGCTGCTCGAGAAGTTCAAAACTGGCACAGGACAATTTGCCCCGATTATCTCTAAAGCCAAAGGCTCGAATGTCGATATTTTCTACTGGATTGGTTACGACGCAGATGCCTTGCCAATTGCCCAGCAGAGTAAAGAACTGAACTTTAACCCAGGGATTATTTATGGTGTTCCAGCCAGTTGGCCCGTTGGGTTTGAAAAGAATAAACTCAGTCAAGGGGTCAGTGGTTTAAGCCTGTGGTTGCCAACCAGCCCCTTAAAAGCCAGTAAAGAATTTGTGACCGCCTACACCAAGAAATTTGGCACAATCACCCAAGAATACATTGCGCCGCTTGCCTATATCCAACTTAAAACCCTTGCCGCCGCGATTAACCGTGCTGGCAGTACCGACAAAGATAAAGTGGCAGCCGAACTTGCCAAAACCGATATTTCCACACCGTTTGGCAGACTGACCTTTTCGCCAAGCCTGAAAATTAAGAATCAGGGCTTTAAAACTGGCGAATGGCTTAATTTCCAATTCCGCAATGGCAAGCGCGTACCAATTTTTCCAATTCCAGTTGCCAGCGCACCGATTATTTATCCTGTTCCAGATTGGAACTCGAGGTAGAAAAGTGAAAAGCGAAGGAGCTTTACTTTGCCCTTCGCCTTTTCTTCGGAGGTCTTTATGCCAATGATTCAAACAAGCCGCTTAAATACCCATGTTGTTGAACATGGCACAGGGGAAACTCGAGTATTACTCTTGCATGGGAACGTCTCGAGCAGTGCCTTTTTTGTACCATTACTCGAGACCATACCCAGTTCATGGTCGGTTATCGCCCCAGATTTACGCGGCTATGGCGCTTCGGAAACTAAACCAATTGATGCGACTCGTGGTCTGGCGGATTGGGCAGATGATATCTGGGCATTACTCGAGCAAAAAGGCTGGACACAAAACGTCCATATTCTTGGTTGGAGCATGGGCGGCGGAATTGCCACACAGTTGTGTATCGAACACCCCGTAGCCTTCAAAAGCCTAACCCTTGTTGCCCCAATTTCGCCTTATGGTTTTGGTGGTACACACGACATAAACGGCACAGCCAACAGTCCCGATTTTGCGGGTTCTGGCGGCGGCACAGTCAATGCTGATTTTGTCAAAGCCATCGAAAACCGTGACTCGAGCGATGCCCAAGGCAGTCCGCGTTGGGTACTGAATAACTTTTATTTCAAAGCGGGTTTTCGTGTCCCCCTCCAACTCGAGCAGAATCTCTTAGAAAGCATGTTCAGTACAGCTTGTGGCGCAGACAACTACCCTGGTGATATGTTGCCCAGCCAACATTACCCAATGGTTGCGCCCGGGACTCGAGGCGTTGCCAATGCGTTTAGTCCCAAATACCAGAACCTCAGTGCTTTTGCCACACAAAAACACATCCCTGTCCTTTGGGTGCGCGGCGCTCATGACCAAATTGTGTCCGACACCTCGAGTTTTGACATGGCATTTCTAGGCAGCCTCGGTATTATTCCTGGTTATCCCGGTGCGGATATTTGCCCACCGCAAGCCATGAATAACCAAACAAGGGCATTGCTGGAGGCTCATGGGAATTACCGTGAAGTGATTTTTGAGGACAGTGGTCATACCCCATTTCTCGAGGAACAGCAACGCTTTATGGGTGTGCTAACAGAATTTATTGGTTTGTAACACACAGAACAATATAAGTTTGTTTTGTCGTTTCAAATTTAGGACACTTAAAAGCCAAAAGCGCATCACCAAAAGCCCCCTCTTTTCGAGGGGGTCGCCGCTTGCGGCGGGGGGAGTGCGTGAGAGCTTACTTGGTTTATTCGTCCAGTAGAACTCGAAGTTTTACTGGTTGCCAATACCAAAAATGTTCTCTGGGTCTAAGTGTTCTTTTGCGCCTTGTATCCAGTCTAGTCCGGCTTTACTTTTTACGTCTTTAACAAAGCCAGCCCGTAATTTGCCAATCCCGTGATGATGCGAAATACTCCCACCATGCTCTAAGATGGTTTCACGGGCAGTATGCTCGAGCATCGCAAATTGCTCGGCGGGGTTTTTAACACCAGTGGCAAGTGTGGCTAAGTAGAAATAAACGGCTGCGCCAGTGTGGTAAAGCTGGGTCACACGCCATGAAATCATCGGGTAGCCGGGTAGTCCAAGGCGTTGGTGTTCGTCCAAAACACGGGTTTTGACCGCTTCGCACATCTTGGGTAAATCTGTCCATGAGACACTGGTTTCAAATGATTCTGCCATCACGCCAAAACGCATAAAAAAATCGCGGATATAGGCAATGGCGAAGGTCAGTTGATAACCGCGTTTGCCGTTTTCGCTGCCGGCTCTAAAACCACGGAATTGACGGGCGAGTTGTCCAACTCGAGCCGATTGCAACGCCGTTTCTTGTCTTGAGCCTTCGTAAAGTAATGTACAAGCA
>JAYWHB010000247.1:0-4240 GCA_043777915.1 Deinococcales bacterium | reverse complement strand
GTGGCACAGAATTCAAAGCCGAAGCCCAAATTCGCAGTGTTTCACGCCAAATGCTGATGGATGAACCTGAAGCCTTTACGCTCGATAAAAATTGGATGCCTCGAGTGGTCTTGATGGCAAAGAATGCCTTCGTGTGGCTTGACCAACTGTCTAAACAGTACAACCAAGAAATTCGCACCTTAAATCAAATCCCAGATACCGAACTCGAGAACATGGCGCGTTGGGGCATTACGGGGCTGTGGCTGATTGGTTTGTGGGAACGCAGTGTTGCCAGTAAAGAAATTAAGCACCGTATGGGCAACCCCGATGCAGTCGCCAGTGCTTACAGCTTGTGGGATTACAGTATTGCCCGTGCGCTGGGTGGCGATGCGGCTTTAGAAAACTTGAAGGCTCGAGCCTGGCGTTACGGCATCCGTATGGCTTCGGATATGGTGCCAAATCACACGGGTATTGACAGCAAATGGATGGCAGAACACCCCGATTGGTTCTTGCAACGCTCTGAATCGCCGTACCCAAGCTATACCTATAATTCGCAGAATCTAAGCACCGATTCGCGTATGCAGGTTTTTCTCGAGGATCACTATTACGATAAATCTGATGCGGCGGTGACTTTTAAGTATGTAAGTCAGAATGGTCAAACCCGAATTATCTATCATGGTAACGACGGCACAAGTTTGCCTTGGAACGATACCGCCCAACTGGATTATATGAACCCAGCCGCTCGAGAAGCGGTGATTCAAACGATTTTTAGGGTGGCTCGGCAATTTCCAATTATTCGTTTTGATGCCGCCATGACTTTAGCCAAGCGCCACATCAAACGCCTGTGGTTTCCAGAACCCGGAAGCGGCGAAGGCATCGCCTCGAGAAACGAATACGGTTTGACTCGAGAAGAATTTGACCAAATCATGCCCAACGAATTTTGGCGTGAAGTGGTGGATAGGGCAGCCACCGAAGTCCCAGACACGCTGCTGCTTGCCGAGGCGTTTTGGATGATGGAAGGCTATTTTGTGCGTACTCTAGGAATGCACCGAGTTTATAACAGTGCTTTTATGGTCATGTTGCGAGATGAACGCAACGCCGAGTACCGTGATGTGATTAAAAACACGCTCGAGTTTGAACCTGAAATCCTAAAACGTTATGTCAATTTTTTAAGTAACCCCGACGAAAAAACAGCAGTCGAGCAATTTGGTAAAACCGATAAGTATTTTGGGATTATGACCTTGTGTGCCACCCTGCCGGGATTACCGATGCTTGGGCATGGGCAAGTCGAAGGCTACACCGAAAAATACGGCATGGAATACCAACGGGCATACTATGACGAAAAACCAGACCTTGGTTTTATGGCACACCATGAAACCCAGATTTTCCCACTCCTTAAAAAACGCTATTTATTTGCTGAAGTCGAACATTTTGCACTTTTTGAAGTGGCACACGATCATGTTTTTGCTTTCTCGAACCGCTCGAGTTTTGAACGCGCCTTGGTTTTTTATAATAATTCGACCCATTATGCCAATGTCACAATCAATTCGTGTTTATACAGTGAACGCGCTTCTGGAATCACGGAGGCGCTACAGCTTTCAAATAAAAGCAATCAATTTGTGATTTACCGCGATAACGTCTCAAATCTCGAGTACATCAAAAACAGTCTCAAACTCGGACAAGCTGGTTTCCAAATCGAACTCGGGGCATATGGCAGAGCAGTGCTGCTGGACTGGCGCGAAATTGCCGATACCGACGGGCGTTATGCCAGACTCGAGCAGATGCTTGGTGGGCGTGGGGTCGAACACATCGAAACGGCAGTCCAAGAATTGTACTTAGAAAAAATCCTGACCCCGTGGAATGACCTTGTGAATTCAAGCCATGCACGGGCGCTGCTCGAGCCAAGCCCACTTTTATTTGGCGAACTTGAAGCCAAAGCCAAAGCCCTGAGTGACGGTATTGAACTCCACACCAAAAAAGAATTGTCTGGCGATATGTTTGCGGTTGGTTTGCGTTCCGACTTAGAGGGCATAAAAGCCAGCACCGCCGAAGTTGCCTTAGAGCAACTGGCATTGGCGACCTTAAAACGGGTTGCCATCCTGACCGAAACTACGCCTCAAGCCGTGGCTGCTGAATGGCTACTCGAGCGCCAACTGACCAGAGCCTTTCGGGACTTAAGCAATGGTTATGCCCAGCGCAGTGCGGCTCGGGTGTTGTTACTAACCGCCAACCTAGAGGCACTCGAGGAAGCCAAAACCAGTGCTGATCTGATTGAATTTTTAATCCTTGATGTCAATAGCAATCTTGCCATTGGCTTAAATACCTTTGAAGCCAAGCGCTATGTCAATGCCGAAGCCTTTGCCCAGTGGATAGTCAGTGCCAGCCGCAACTCGAGCCAAAGTAAACTGCTCGAGATAACCGAAGCAGCCGTGGTTGAAAATGGTTACTGCTTAGATTTTCTGGTTTTACCCAGCAAAAAAGTAGCAAAAGCTGTTAAAAAAACAGTCACTAAAAAACCCAAGAAAACTGCCGTTGCCAAACCTAAAAAACCAGCCAAAACCACCAAGAAAAAAGCCGCAACACCCGCCCCGTCTTCCTCGAGAAAAGGTGTGCTGGTCACAACCAAAACCAAAGCCACCACCAAGCCCACGATTGCTAAACCAAAACCCACCGTAGGGGCGACGGAGCTTCGAGCGACGGGGGTTAATCCTGCCAAAGCCCCTGACGACCTCACCCGTATCGAAGGAATTGGTCCAAAAATCGCATCAGCCTTAATCGCCGCCAACATCACCACTTTCTCAGTCCTAGCAGCTTCGGACAGCGCCACGCTAAAAACTGCCATTCAAGCCGCAAAAATTCGTCTTGCCCCAAGTCTGGAAACATGGGCTGAACAAGCCAGCCTTCTGGCTCGAGGCGATGAAGTTGGTTTTGCTGCCCTAACCGATTCTTTGGTGGCTGGGCGCAAAGTCAAAAAAACCAAGTGAATTGACAAAAGGGTTTGGTCTTACTATCATCTTACGATGGAATTAACACGGTTATCGAGCAAAGGACAAGTGGTTATCCCCAGAGCCGTGCGTGAAGCCATGCAGCTTAAAGTCGGGACTGAATTTATAGTGCGTCAAGAAGGCGTATCGGTGATTCTCGAGCTGAAAGCACAAGCAAAAAAACTCACACCTCAAGAAGCCGAAGTTGAACTTGCAAAAATCCGAGCGAGACATCCGTATCTTGGACCTCCCGTCAGTATTGAAGATATGGATAAAGCGGTTTCACAGGAAGTACGTCGTCGGTGGGAAGGTTTTGTTCATCGGAATAAACCATGATTTTTGTTGATACAAATGTTGTCCTGCGTTTTATTGTTCAAGATGACCCAAAACAATTTAAGGTCGTTCAAAAATTATTTCGAGAAGAGACTATTTTTATTTCGAGTTCAGTTATTCTCGAGGTCGAATGGGTTCTGCGTGATGCTTATGGTTTTTCTAAGGAACCGATCTTATTATATTTTAGGTCTTTACTGAATCATCAACAAATTACAATTGAAAACTCGGATGAACTGAGCAAAGCCCTGACTTGGTTTGATACAGGTATGGATTTTGCCGATGCCTTCCACCTTGCTTTTGCTCGAGGGTGTTTTGCTACTTTTGATAAACGCCTTGTTAACCGTGTTAAAAGTCTCGAAAACATCCCAGAAGCCTACATTCCCGTATGACCCAAGTTCTCAAAGTCAACCCAATAAATCCCGAGCTAAACCTTGTACTCGAGGCAGCCCAAATTATCCAAGCAGGTGGTCTGGTGGCATTTCCTACCGAAACTGTTTACGGCTTAGGTGCAAATGGTTTAGACAGTCTAGCAGTACAAAAAATCTTCCAAGCAAAGAAACGCCCATCATCCGACCCGCTTATTCTACATCTTGAGAACGCCGAACAGTTCTCAAAAATCGCTGTTCTGGACGGTTTAGAAAACCTTGTCTCGAGACTGGCACAAAAATTCATGCCGGGGGCTTTAACCTTGGTCTTACCAAAACAAAAAATTGTGCCATTGGAAGTCACGGCTGGGGGCAGTAGCGTGGCGGCTCGAGTTCCAGCCCATGCCGTAGCGCAAGCCTTGATTGCCGCTTCGGGTGTGCCGATTGCTGCGCCAAGTGCCAATTTATTTTCGCGTCCTTCGCCGACCAATGCCGATATGGTTCTCGAGGATTTGAACGGGCGGATAGATGTGGTACTGGATGGTGGAAAGTCACGTATTGGAGTTGAAAGCACGGTCT
>JAYWHB010000246.1:0-4242 GCA_043777915.1 Deinococcales bacterium | reverse complement strand
TTTTCTTCCCAAATTTTATGGGTACAACGGATAATATAATCCACAAAATCGGTGTAATCCTCGTCAAAGCCTTGTAATGCCTGACGGTGCGGACTCGGGTTTTCGGGGCTGCTAAAACTCGAGATGTCGCGCCCATTCACCATAATTTGGCTACGCTCAAGCAGTTCTTGTTCGGATGGTTTGGTCATGATTTCGCCTTTCGTTTGGCTGGTTGTTTGACGCTGCTGCGCTCGATTAGCGCTCCGGGGATAAATCGTAAATTGCTGCCAAGCGGCGCATTTCCTATTGCCTCGAGCAACATCTGTAAACTCGAGTCAATCATGGCTTCGACAGGTTGGCGAATCGTGGTCAGGTTATACGCTCCCCATGCCGCCATTGGGATGTCATCAAAACCCACGATACTTAGGTCTGTACCGACTTTAACCCCGATTTCTCGAGCCGCATCTATTGCCCCAATGGCGGTAATATCGTTGGCACAAAAAATGGCATCGGGTGCATCCGAACGCGCCAATAAACGCTGCATGGCAGCAAAACCAGCTTCATAAGTAAAGTTTCCAGCTTCGCGCTGGACTGTAAAACCCGCATCCTCGAGCCGAGCGGTGTAACTGATTTCGCGGTCACGGTTGGTACTGGTGTTCTCGCGCCCAGCAATATAAGCGTAACGGCTGTGAAAGCGCCCTAATAGGTAATCTGCTATCAAACGCCCACCACCACGGTTATCGCAGCAGACGGCACTCGAGGAAGCATCGGCGGCATAACGGTTAAACAGCACCACTGGCGTACCATGACGGCTCAGGGTCTCTGCCATATGGCTAGATAAACTTGCCGAGGCAATCAGCAGCCCGTCACACTGGTACTCGAGAACAAGCGGCAGCAGGTCGTCTACTTCGTGCTGTGCATCGGTGCTAAAAAGCAGCACCCGCCAGCCAAGCGCATGAAGTTTAGAAGTCAGTTTTTCCAAGACAAACGGGTAAAACGGACTGGTCATCTCTGACATCACAATGCCAATCAGTTTGCTTTGTTGGGTGCTAAGACTTCGCGCCATGGCGTTTGGGGTGTAGCCCATTTTTTGGGCGAGGTGCTGGACTTTTTCACGGGTTTTAGTGGCAATCCGAACATCGTTAGACAATGCCCTCGAGACCGTACTTTGACTAATCCCAAGTTGTTGAGCCAAATCCACACTGGTGATTCGAGCCACTAATAACCACCCACTTTTTTGCTCGAGCCACTTCTAAAGGTTTCTAAGGTCATTTTGGCGGCTGATGCCAACAATCTCGAGTCCGACGACAGCACCAAGAACCGATAGCCAAGATTTTGCATCCGCACAGCGTACTCGGCACTGCCACAAAAAACCCCAACGTGTTTGCCCGCAGCCCGTGTTTTTTGAGCAATTGATTCGAGAATATCTAAAAAATCTGGCTCGAGACTATCGAGTTTTGCGCCATGTCCAAGCGACTGATTGAGGTCTGAAGGTCCAACGAAAATACCATCGAGTTCTGGGGTTTCAAGAATTTGTTCTAGGTTCTCGAGTCCGTTTTTGGTTTCAATCATCGCAAAGGTCAGCACCGCATCATCGGCAGCTTGCCCATAATTGCTACCATGAATTAAAGCCGCTCGGGTTGGTCCATAACTGCGAATCCCACGCGGCGGATAACGACAAGCTGCCACAAAATCCTGCGCCTCGAGTGCCGTATTGACCATCGGGCAGATGATACCAAGCGCCCCAGCATCTAAAAACTTCATGATTTCGGCGGGGTCATTCCACGAGGAGCGCACAAGCGGTATGGCGGCACTTTTCGAGATTGCCCCAAGTAAAGAAAGCGCTGTGTCCATGCCATACGGAGCGTGTTGATAATCCACCACCAGCGCCTCAAAACCCTGTGCTGCCATCAGTTCTGCCACAAAGGGATGTCCAAAATGCAGCCAGCCAACACTGACGGCTTGGTCTTGGGCAAATTGGCGTTTTAGAGGATTCTCGAGCATAAAAAATCTTACTTCTTTTTGGTGATGCGGGTTTTCAAGGTTTTGGCTTTAGGACGTGCCTTCAAACTTTTTTTGACGGCTCTCTCGAGTTTTGCGCCCAGTTTGGCTTTGTGGCTTACATAATTTTCGGGCTTGACCATTCGCCCACTTGAGTCAGCTTTGAAACCCAGCTTGGCGGCTTCTTGCACAATCCGTTCAGACCAGTACGGGTCTTTGCTGCGGAATTGGTCGTGTGGGTCTAGGACTGCAAAACACCATGCGGGGGTATCAGAGATGTTCTCGAAGCCGCGCCAGAGGTGCATCGGTAAACTAATGCTGTCCCACGGCTCGAGAATCGCTTCGCCTTCGGGTGCGCCTTCGGGGTCGTTGCCCCAATAAAAACGCCAGCGCCCAGACATCACAAAAAACATTTCGCAGTAATCGTGGCTGTGGTACGCGGGTCCAGAATTGGGTGGGCAGCAAAGCATTCCAATCTGAAATTTGTGCGGCGCAGTAATGGCGGCTTCAAAGTCTGAGTTTTCTGAGGCTGTATCACCAATCACGGCATAGTTCATGCGCTGATGATTGGGCAGGCTCGAGTCAATGAACATCAGTGGGATGCCGTTTTTAACCAATTTATCAAAGCGCACAATTCGTGCTTCGACTTCGGCGTTTTCGACACGGTACGAACCGAGGGTTTTTTCAAGTTGTTTTTTTGCCATAAAACACATCCAAACCGAGCGTCTTGGCTCGAGAGAAATTTATTGCATAGGTATGCAAAGATTCTGCTACTTTAGACCTCAACTTGTCAAGTCGGGTGGTAAAATGACCTATGTCAAAAACGCCAATTCTTTTTATTCACGGTCATACTCTCGACCAACGCATGTGGCAGCCGCAACTCGAGGCATTCAAAGATGATTTGGTTATTGCGCCCACTTTACGAGGTTACGGAAATTCTCAAGCGCCAAGCCAAACGTTTTCTTTTACCGAAGAGATGTACACACGACTCGAGCCTTACAAAAAAGCCCATCTGGTCGGATTAAGTTTAGGTGGCAATGTAGCCCTCGAGATGGCAATTCGTTACCCAGAAAAAACAGCCAGTCTGACTTTACTTGACTCGAGCCTGAAAGGTTTTACAGCCGATGAAGCACAAATCAAAGCTGGTCAATCGGTGCAATTGGCATTCGAGCAACACGGACTCGAGGCAGCCAAACACACTTGGTTAGGCTTACCGCTTTTTGCCTCGGCAAGGGAAAACCCTGCTATAAAAACCCAACTCGAGGCTTGGGTGAGGGATTATTCGGGCTGGCATTGGGCGCAGAACATCAGCCCATCGGCAGCCATAGAAGATGTCTCGAGCCGCTTAGCCGAAATAACCGCCAAAACCCTGATTGTGGTCGGTCAACAAGATGTGGCTTATTTTCAGAATGTGGCGCGGTTTTTGCAGCAGGGGATAGCTGGTGCTAGACTCGAGGTCGTGGCAAACGCTGGGCATATGGTCAATCTCGAGCAAGCAGCCATGATTAACCAATTGTTGGCTGAACACTTTCTCGAGTCCTAAAAGCCAAAAAGATGTGTGATTTCAGTTGCATGATACCTTGCTCAAGGTTTGTTAAACATTCCCCTGACGATTTCATGACAATCATTACGCAAGATGCTCCTAGGAAAACCTCGAGAATGCTCGAGCCGTTCATCTTGGAGGAATTTATGAAGAAATTAGTTGTAGTGGGTATGATGGCAGCCGCAGGGGTCGCGGCATTAGCGCAAGGTTCATTAACAGGTTCGGGAGCAAGTTTCCCATTTTTGTTGTACTCAGAAATGTTCAATGTTTATAAGAATCAAAGCGGTGTAGCCGTTAATTATCAATCCATTGGTTCAGGTGGCGGTCAACGTGCCATCATTGGACGCACCGTAGACTTTGGTGGTTCAGATGCTCCTTTGACCGACGCACAACTTAAAACTGCACCAGATAAGATCGTTCACATCCCAATGGCTCTAGGTGCAGTTGTTCCGACCTACAACATTCCCGGAGTAACCACAAACTTAAAGTTCACTGGTGCAGTGCTGGCAGACATTTACCTTGGTAAAATTAAGACCTGGAACACAAAAGCCATCCAAGACTTAAATAAGACCACCAAGCTGCCTAATTTGCCAATCACTGTGGTTTACCGCTCGGATGGTTCGGGTACAACCAGCATTTGGGTAGATTACTTGGCAAAAGTTTCTAAAGAATGGCGTGAAACCGTTTCAGAAGGTGCTGTCACTAGCGTTAAATGGCCC